>NZ_JBICZB010000019.1:0-71336 GCF_043201815.1 Kitasatospora sp. NPDC048296 | reverse complement strand
GGGGGGTGGTGGTTGGGCGGGCGGCCGGCGCCCGCCCATGCGCCAGCCCGGCCAAATCACACCCCCGCCCCGCGGGGGCCGTGGGGTTTCTGCCGGGGGTCGCGCGGAGGGCCTGGACCGTGGGGCCCAGCTCGGGGTCGGCAGTGAAGGTGTTCAGCGCGGACGACAGGACCTCCGCGTAGGTGGCGCGCGCGGCCTGGTAGCGCTGGCGCCCCTCGTCCGTGATGACCGCGTAGACGCCGCGCTTGTCCGACGGACACAGGTCCTTGAAGGCGAAGCCGGCCGTTTCGAGGCGGCCCACCAGGCGCGTCACCGACGACTGCCCCAGACCGACCTTGTCGGCCAGGTCCTGCATGCGCAGTTCGCTCGTCTTGGAGTGGTGCAGGTGCTCCAGTGAGCGGTACTCCGACAGTCCGATCCCGTGCCGCCGCTGCAGGGCCAGGGCCAGTTCGCGCTCCACGTACGCATGGAGCGCGAGCACCCGGTTCCATGCGGCCTGATCGGAGGTGCGCAGGGGCGCGTGGGATGAAGTTGCCATAAGTGCCTCCCTTGCAAAGGTGTTGCTTGACAGCAGAGTACATGCGCATGCAAGATCCTGGCGCCCCGAGTTTGCGTTTTCAGGGACTCGCTGGCGGTACTTGATTGCACGTACAAGCAACATTTTAGACGTCTTGTGTACACCCGCCCGCAAGATCCGGGCGACCACGGCTTCGCTGCACCAGGTCGTGCTCCATCCTCTCCACCGACCCCACCACATGGCCGCTCAAGGTGACGCACGCTCCGATCGAAGGCACCGAGTGCCGCTCCACGAGCCCTTGACCGGCCGGAAAGGCCGTCTGCGATGAGAGATCCGGTGAAGATCCAGATCCGGCCCGACTACGTCCACCCCTCCTGCACGCAGGCCGACCAGGCCGGCTACGGCACCGCGTGCGGCATCGAAGGAGACCGCTGAGATGAGCATCCGCGCTCACTTCACCCCCGTCGCGCAGTCACCCCGCCCGGAGCGGGACCGCCACGTCCTGGCCACGGTGACCTACGGCGACACCGCCGGCCTCAGCCGCTTCCAGCACGGCCACCCCGACCTGACCATTCCGATGGCCGTCACCGGTGGCGACGCCTTCCGCGAGGTGTGGACCGTGGCGGACCGGCCGCGCTGGGTCCTGCGCGAGGACAACGCCTACGCCCACGACGGCCGCCACCTCTTCGTCGCCGGGCTCCTCCCGGAACAGGACGTCTACACACCCCCGGTGCGCGACATCTACGAGAAGGCCTTCGCCCTGGTCAACCACCTCGACTACGGCCACATCTTCCGGATGTGGAACTTCGTCGGCAACATCGTCGGCACCAACGCCGAGGGCATGGAGGTCTACCAGGACTTCGTCCAGGGCCGCGCCCAGGCGTTCCACACCTACATGGGGGACAGCACCGCCCAGCTCCCCGCCGCCACCGGAATCGGCACCCAGGGCCGCGGCATCGCCTTCTTCCTGCTGGCGACGAGAAGAGGAGTGCCCCGGCACATAGAGAACGGCCGGCAGACGTCCGCCTACCACTACCCCGACCAGTACGGCCCCAAGTCGCCGAGCTTCGCCCGGGCCACCGTCCTGGACGGCACGCTCTACGTCTCCGGCACCGCGTCCATCCTCGGCCACGAGACCGTCCACCACGGCGACGTGCGGGCCCAGACCCGGGAAACCCTCGACAACATCGCCCACCTGATCTCCCGCGAGAACCTCGCCCCCCAGGGCATCGACGCGGGCCACGACCTGAAAGACCTCCGAATGATCAAGGCATACGTACGACATGAGGGCGATATTCCGGCGGTACGCGCGGTCTGTGAGGAGAAGCTTGGTCTTGGTGTTGAGGTGAAGTACCTCAACGTCGCGGTCTGCCGCGACGACCTCCTCGTCGAGATCGAGGGCCTCGTCCCCGCTCGGGGGTGGGACCTGTGACCGACCTCAAGGTGGGCATCGTCCTCCCCGGACGCGAATGCGTCATCGACGAGGGCCCCTACCCCGCCAACCTCGCCTCCATCGCCGCCCTGGCCGAGGAGTCCGGCTTCGACTCCATCTGGGCCGGCGAATCCCCCCTCGCCCGCTCGCGGATGAACCCGCTGCTCGCCCTCGCCGCGGCCGCCACCGCCACCGAACGCCTCCAGCTGGGCACCGCCGTCCTCATGCCGCTGCGCCCTCCCGTCCACCTGGCGCACGAACTGGCCTGCCTCGACCGGATCTCCGGCGGCCGGCTCATCGCCGGCATCGGATCCGGCTTCGCCTCCCCCGCGACGGAACGCGAATTCGCCAACTACGGGCTGGACTTCACCACCCGCTTCGGACGGATGCGGGAGACCGTCGAGATCTGCCAGGCCCTGTGGGCCGCCCGCGGCGAGCCCGTCTCGTACGAGGGACAGCACTACCGGCTCCAGGACGCGGCCCTGCTGCCCCTGCCGCACCAGCCGCAGGGCCCCCCGCTGTGGATCGCCCACTCCGGGCCCAAGATGCTGCGGCGGGCGGGCCAGCACTTCGACGGCTGGATGCCCACCTCCACCACCCCCGAGAAGTACGGCGAAGGCTGGGACCAGGTCGACGCCGCCCGCCAGGAGGCGGGCCGCCCCGCCGACGCCGTCACCGGCGCCGTCTACCTCTCCGTCGCGGTCAACCGCGACCGCCAGCGGGCCGAGGACACCCTGTGGTCCTACTTCGACGCCTACTACGGCCTCCCCCTCACCACCATGCGCACCACCCAGGGGATCTTCGGCGGAACCCCGCAGGAGGTCGCCGACTGGCTCAACCGGTACATCAAGAACGGCGCCCGCCACCTGATCCTGCGCCTTCCCACCGACGAGCTGACGGAGGCCGGCTACCGCACCGCGGTCCAGCGGACCGCGCAGGAACTGCTCCCGATCCTCCGCGGCCTGTGAACCGCGAAACGCAGGCGCCGGCCTGGGCGGTGTGGGCGGCGGCCTGGCCGATCACCGCCGTGTTCATGCTCTCCAACATCCCCACCCCGCTGCTCGGCCTCTGGCAGGAACGCATCGGCTTCTCCACCGGCACCGAGACCGTCATCTTCGCCGCCTACATCGGCGGCCTGCTCCTCGCCCTGCCCTTCACCGGGGCCCTGGCCGACCGGTACGGCACCCGCCGCGTCCTGGTCCCCGCCCTGGCCGCCGGCCTGACGTCCTGCGCCCTGTTCATGACGGCCACCCACGTCCTCACCCTGATCGTCGCGCGACTGCTCACCGGTGTGGCAGTCGGCGCGGCGCTCTCGGCCGGGACGGCGGCGGTCGCCCACGTCGGAGGGCCCGATCGGCGCCCGCAGGCGGTCCTCGCCGGGTCGGTGGCCATCGGCACCGGCCTGGCGACCGGCCCCCTGCTCGGCGGCAGCGTCTCCCAGTACTGGGCGGCCCCCACGGTGGCCGTGTTCGTGCTCGAAGGCGTCCTGCTCCTGACCGCCCTGGCGGTCGTCCACACCCTCCACCTGCCACCCGCGCCGGCCTCCCGGGAGGCGCCCACCGCGGGCTGGCTGCGCCTGCCGTCGGTCCCCCGCGTCAACCGCCGCGGCCTGGCCACCAGCCTGATGGCCTACATCCCCGGCATGACGGGCACGTCCCTCCTGCTCGCCCTGGGACCGATCCTGCTCAGCTCACTCCTGCACACCGGCAACCGCCTGGTGACGGGCGGGATCGGCTTCATGATGTTCGGAGCGTCCACCGGCATCCAGTTCGCGATCAAGAAGCTGCCGCTCGGGCGCATCCTCACCATCGCGGGCGTCGCCACCGGGATCGCCATGCTCGCCACCGCCACCGCCGTCCGCACCCACTCCCTCGCCCTGCTGTCCGTCGCGGCGATCCTCGCGGGCATCGGCCAGGGCATGGGCCAGTACGGCGGCTTCTCCCGCCTGGGAACCGAGGTCACCCCCACCCGCCTCGCCGAGGCCAACGCGGCGCTCAGCGCGGGCGGCTACCTGTTCGCCGGCATCCTGCCCATCCTCACCGGCTACCTGAGCGACGCCGCCGGAATCGCCACCTCCTCCACGGTGTTCGCGGCCCTCACCGGCGCCGCGGCGCTCGGTGGATCGCTGCTGGTGAACTCGGCCCGCGTGCGGACACCCCGGCCCACCGGGGACACCGCGGACGCCCCACCGACGGCGGCCACCGCCGCCGGCTCGGCCCGGCTCACGCCCAACCGCCCTTCCCACTCCGGGAGATGACCACCACCCGGGCCCGACCCGACACACCTCCCACGACGGCGCGTCCCCACCGGGGGCAGCCGACCGAGCAGGTCGACGGCGGCGGCGCCGGCCCCGCGAACGGCGCCCGCCGTCGTCCGAGGGGCCGGCCCCGGCGGTCCGACGACGAGGCGCCGGCGACGCCGCGAGGCCGGACGTCAGCGCCCCGGCGTCGAACGCCGGGCATCGAGCCGGGTCACCCCACGCCCACCGGGACCCGTTCCGGCGCCGCCACCGCCGCCAGCCGTCGCAGGCTCGCCCGACGCTGGACCACACTCAGGCCGGTGGAGGCGACTCCCAGAGCCAGCCAGCCGATCGGGCCGGCCACCATCACCGCGCCGGTCAGCAGCATCGGGCCCACCGACCTCTGCACCGACTGGGACATCCCCGCCACCCCCAGGTACGACGCCCGGGCGCGCGGCGGCGCCAGGCTGACCGCCAGCTCCCAGGAGCTGACCGAGCGCATCAGCTCCGCCAGTGTGACCAGCGCCGCGGCGGCCAGCAGGGCGATCGTGGCGGTCCAGGGGCCGCCACCGGTCGAGAGCGCGATCAGCACGCAGGTCGCGAGCAGCAGAACCCCGTACCAGCCCACCGCCGTGGTCGCCCCGCGCGGGCGCTCGGCCCAGGCGGAGACGCGCATCTGCAGCAGCACCACGAGCACGGTGTTGAGGGTCAGGAAGACCGGGACGACGGCGTGCGGGGCGTCGGTGTGGTGGATGAGCCAGAGCGGCAGGCCGACGTTGAGGATCGTGTCGTCCAGGCACATCGGCAGGTCCAGCAGGACGAACAGCAGGTAGCCGCGGTCCCGCCAGGGGCTCGGCGCGGCGGACGGCTCGCCCGCCGACGGCCCACCGGCCGTCGATCCGGCAGCCGCTCCGTCCACCGACCCGGCGGCAGCCGTCACCAGCCCCCGCCCGCCCGGCTCCTCGGTGCGCCAGATCATCGCCGCGGCCAGGACGTACGAGAGCGCGTTGGCCACGATCAGCGCGCGGTAGGCGGTCGTGGTGCCCACCGCCAGGCCGATCGCCGCGATGCCCGCGCCGACCGCGTACCCGGCGTTGGCCACGCTGCGGAACAGCGCCTGGTACGTGCTGCGCCGCTCACCCGCGACCCGGGTGGCGAAGAGCATCTCCAGGGTCTTGGCGCCCCGTTCGGCCAGGCAGGTCAGGGCGACGACCACCAGCAGCGCGGCGTAGTGGTCGACCACCAGCAGCAGGCCCATCGTCCCCAGCCGCAGCAGGTGGCATCCGATCAGCAGCCCGCGCACCGGCAGCCGCTCGGCCGCCCGGCCGGCCAGCGGCGACCCGGCGATCCCCGCCACCGCGCCGACCCCGAGCAGCAGCCCGAGCCGGCCCGCGTCCATCCCGCAGACGTAGGTGAAGTACAGCACCGAGGCCGCCGCCCAGACTCCGGTCCCGGTCCGGTCCACGCCCTCCGCCAGCAGCATGATCCGCGCGTCCCGCCCACCCGGCGGCCGCCGCAGCTGCGCCAACAGTCCGTTCCCCCGCATGCGCAGGTCCCCCGTTTCACGATCACCATCAATCTCGACGTCAAGATACTTCATATCGAGAGACATGGGGAACCCCCGGCGACCGGCGGAGCCTTCGGCGACCGGCGGACAGTGCGCCCCGGTCCGACCCGGCCAGGCGGGCGCCCTCGCCCCCGGCGACACCTCCTCCGTCGACCGATTGTCAGTGCCGCCCGCTACGGTCACCCCTGACACACCATCACCAGGGGGGCAACGCCATGACCACACCGGGCAGCAGCCCACTCACCACCGCCGAACTCGTGGACGGCTGGCGCCGGGTCGGCGTCCGCGAGGGCATGGCGCTGATCGTGCACTCCTCGCTCTCCAGCCTCGGCCGGGTCGAGGGCGGCGCGCAGGCCGTGGTGGCCAGCCTGCGCGAGGCGGTCGGGCCGGGCGGCACCGTCGCGGCGCCCGCCTTCACCACCGGCACGGTCTGCGACCCGGCGCCGGAGCAGACCGGCGTGCCCACCCCCGAGGTCGCCGAACTCCGCGCCGCCGTCCCGCTGTTCCACCCCGACCTGCCCTCCCGGATGGGCGCGGTGGCCGAGGCGCTGCGCGCCCTGCCGGAGAGCCTCCGCAGCACCCACCCGCAAGCCTCGGTCGCCGCCGTCGGCGCCCACGCCCGGGAGGTCACCGCCCGCCGCTCACTCGGCTTCGCCGTCGGCCGGGAGTCGCCCTTCGGCGCCCTGCACGACCTCGGCGGGTACGTGCTGCTGATCGGCGTCGGGCACAACCGCAACACCTTCCTGCACTACGCCGAGACCTTTGTCCCCAACCGCCGGCTCAAGCTGCGCCGCTTCCCGATGGCGATCCAGGGCGAGCGGGTCTGGATCGAGACGCTCGACGTCGGCAACGACAACGACACCCACTTCCCGGTCGTGGGGCGGGAGTTCGAGGAGCAGGCCGGCATCCGCGAGGTGCTGGTCGGCAACGCGCCCTGCCGTCTCGTCCCGGTCCGCGAGCTCATACCCTTCGCCGTCCGCCGCCTCACCGAACTCCTGGCGGCGGACGGCCCCGGAGCGGCGTAGCCCGGCCACTCACGTTTCCGTGAGCGGCCGGGCCGTGTCCGTCACCCAGCCACGCGGCTCGGCGTCAGTGCTGCTCGTCGTGCAGCGAGTTGGTGTCCTGGATCTTCTTCCAGGACTTCGGCTCCACCGGCAGCTGCCCGTCACCCCGGTCCGCGCTCGGCGCCAGCGAGGCCGCGGCCGGGGTGCCCGCCCGCACCGGCCCGACGGCGGGCTTGGCGGCGGTGAACAGCCAGGTGTTGAAGAGGTCGCCGAGCTTCTTCCCGGCGACCTTCTCCGCGTACGCCTGGAACTCCGGGATGGTCGCGTTGCCGTAGCGCCGCTCGGTGGGCCAGCCCTTGAGGATCTGGAAGAACTTCTCGTCCCCGACGGCGTTGCGCAGCGCCTGGATGGCCACCGCGCCCCGGTCGTACACGGCGCTCGCGAACTGGTTCTCCGCGCCCGGGTCGCCCGGCTTGACGGTCCAGAACGGGTCGTCGGCCGGGTGCGAGGCGTAGACGTAGTCGGCCAGCTCCTGCGCGGTGCCCTCGTCCTCGTGCTCGGACCAGAGGAACTGCGCGTACCGGGCGAAGCCCTCGTTCAGCCAGATGTCGCTCCAGCGCGAGAGCGAGACGCTGTCGCCGTACCACTGGTGGGCCAGCTCGTGCACGACCACCGAGGTGTTGGCGCCCTTGGCGAACTGCCGGGGGCTGTAGAAGACCCGGGTCTGGGTCTCCAGGGCGAAGCCGGTCGGGACGTTGGGAACGTAGCCGCCGACCGAGCTGAACGGGTAGTCGCCGAAGATGCCGCTCAGCCAGTCCACCAGCTCGCCGGTGCGCTCGACACTGGCCCGGGCCGCGTCCCCGTTGTCCCCGAGGTCCTTGCTGTACGCGTTGTAGACCGGCAGCCCGCTCGGTGTGGTGTCCGTGCTGATGTCGAACTTGCCGACCGCGAGCGTGGCCAGATAAGTCGCCTGGGGCTTGTTCTCACGCCAGCTGTAGCGGGTCCAGCCGGCCTGCGAGGTGGTGCCGGTCAGGATGCCGTTGCTGATCACCTGGTTGCCGTCCGGCACCTGCACCGAGACGTCGAAGGTGGCCTTGTCGCTCGGGTGGTCGTTGCTCGGGAACCACCACCAGGCCGACTCGGGCTCGCCCGCCGCCACCGCGCCGTCCGGCGTGCGCAGCCAGGCGGTGAAGCCGTACCTCTTCACGGTGGACGGCACGCCCTTGTAGCGGACCACCACGGTGGCCTGGCTGCCCTTGGCCAGCGGCCGGGCCGGGGTGATCTCCAGCTCCTGCTCGCCGCTGGTGGCGAAGGTCGCGGGCCGCCCGTTGACCCGGACCTCCGAGACGTTCAGCGCGAAGTCGAGGTTGAACCGGGACAGGTCCTGGGTCGCCGTGGCGAGGATGGTGGTGGTGCCCTCCAGTTCGTCGGTGGCGGGCTGGTACTTCAGCCGGATGTCATAGTGCGAGACGCGGTATCCGCCGTTGCCGTAGGTCGGGTAGTAGGGGTCGCCGACCCCGGCCGCGCCGGGTTGGAAGTCGGCGGCCGAGGCGGGGACGGCCAGGAACAGGCTCAGGGCACTGGCAGCAGAGACGATCAGCCTCTTGCGCAACGTGGTCCTCCAGGATCACCGGAACGATGGGTCGGATCGATCCTTGTCCCGGTGGCCCTCGGTCCACTCCCTGATTGTGAGATGTTCATGAAAAGAAACGCGCCGAAATGACGCCGCCGCAGTACTGTCACCCGTCCCGGCCGTCACCCACGCCCCACGGCCGTGCGACCCGAACGGCCGCGCCGACGGCCCCGCCCCGAGGGCGTTCCGCTACGCCCCCAGCACCACCGGCGCCCGGACCAACGAGCCGTACTCCGTCCACGAGCCGTCGTAGTTCTTCACGTGCGGGTACCCCAGCAGTTCGGTGAGCGCGAACCAGGTGTGCGCGGACCGCTCGCCGATCCGGCAGTAGGCGATCACCTCGCGCTCCGCCTCCACGCCCTTGCCCGCGTACAGCGCCCGCAGCTCCTCGGCCGAGCGGAACGACCCGTCGTCGTTGGCCGCCTGCGACCAGGGCACGTTGACCGCCCCGGGGATGTGCCCCGGCACCTGGGCCTGCTCCTGCGGCAGGTGCGGCGGCGCGATCAGCTCGCCCCGGAACTCCGCCGGGGAGCGGACGTCCACCAGCACCGCGTCCGCGCCGGGCTTGGCGAACACCTCGGCCTTGGTCAGCACCTCGTCCCGCAGCGCCCGCAGTTCGGGCCGCTCCGGCCCGGTCAGCCGGTAGCCGGTGTGCTGGTAGTCCATCACTTCCCGGGTGAGCTCCCGCCCCTCCAGCTCCCACTTCTTGCGCCCGCCGTCGAGCAGCCGCACCGGCCCGAAGCCGCGCAGCCGCAGCAGCCAGTAGGCGTAGGCGGCGAACCAGTTGTTGTTGCCGCCGTACAGCACCACGGTGGTGTCGTCCTCCACCCCGGCCGCCCGCAGCAGGCGCTGGACGCCCTCGCGGTCGACGTAGTCGCGGCCGACCTGGCTGTGCAGGTCGGTGGTCCAGTTCCAGCCGACCGCGCCGGGGATGTGGTCCCGGTCGTAGGCGGTGCTGTCCTCGTCCACCTCGACGACCCGGATCGTCCCGTCGTCCAGGTGGTGGGCCAGCCACTCGGTGTGCACCAGCGCCTCGGGGTGCGCGTAGCCGTTGCCGGTCATCCCAGGCCCTCCTTCGCTCTGCCCAAGCTGCGGCGCCCGACCACGGGCGGGGCAGGCCGCGCTGGGCACGGCGAGGCGCCGGCGACCGGGCCGGACAGTTCGAAGCTACGCCGGCCCTCCGGCCCGGTCCACTCCGGCCCGGACCGGTCCCGTCAGCCGCCCGCCGCGCCGTCCAGCCGGGCCAGGTAGTACAGGTTCAGCACGTCCCCCTCGACGCGTTTCACGTCCACCAACCGGAACCCGGCCTCCGCCAGCATCCGCCGGGCCGTCTGCTCGCCCCAGACAGTCCCGAGGCCCTCGCCGTCGTCACCGAGCGAGACCGTCATGCAGAAGAAGGTCGAGAAGGTGTACAGCGCGGGCGCCAGCGGGTGGTCGATGTTCTCCTCCAGCTTGCTGCTGGCGTCGATGTCGCCCATCAGGAAGACGCCGTCGGGCCGCAGCGCGCCCGCGATCGCGGCCAGGGTGCGGGTCGGCCGGGCCAGGTCGTGGATCACATCGAAGGCGGTGACCAGGTCGTACCTGCCGGTCAGCTCGGCGCAGTCGGCGACCTCGAACCAGGCGTTGTGGAGGCCGAGTTCGGCCGCCGCTTCGCGGGCGGCGGCGACGCCCTCGGCGGAGATGTCGATCCCGGTGAACCGGCTCGCGGGGAACGCCCTGGCGAGCACGGTGACGGCGTGCCCCTGCCCGGTGCCGACGTCCAGCGCGTCGATCCCGGCCCGCAGCCGCTCGGTCAGCCCGGGCACCATCGGCACGATCGCGTCCACCAGTGCCAGGTCGTACACCCGGGCGGTCTCCTCGGCCTCCAGCTGCTGGAAGCGCGGGTAGGCCGAGTACGGCATTCCGCCGCCGGTGCGGAAGTGGCCGAGCAGCTCCTGCTCGACCTCGCCCATCATCGCGAGGAACGGCATCATGCACGCCAGGTTCGCCGGGCCGGCCGCTCTGGTCAGTGACGCCGCGTGCTCGGGGGGCAGCGTGTAGGTGTGCTGTCGCGGGTCGTACTCGACGAACCCCGCGACCACCATGCCGCCCAGCCACTCGCGCACGTAGCGCTCGTTCAGCCCGGCGGCGCGGGCGATCTCCTCGCTGGTCGACGGCGCGAGCCCGGCCATCAGGTCGAAGAGCCCGGTCTGGTGGCCGATGCTGGTCAGGAGTCCCAGGCAGGCGTCGTTCAGGACCTCCAGCACGCGCCCGGCGAAGTCCTCCTGCTTCGCCACATCCAGATCCCGTACGGACATCGCTCCTCCTCCGTAGCCGGGACGGCGACCCCCTCCCTGTCACGCTACGCGCATGCGGTCCGGGCGGGCAGTCCGACGGTTCCAGGCGATCGCCGAACTGCCCCGCACGTCGCCGGAGACCGGCCGGACCGGAGAAGCGTCAATGGGTCAGGAGAAGATCACCGAGCGCAGCTTCAGCCGGTCGCCGAGCTTCTTTCCGGGGTTCATGACGTAGAAGGTGTCGCCGTTGCAGTCGAAGTCCAGGAACACCGTCGCCGTGGAGGTGGTGAAGTTCTCCGGAGCGAAGCCCGGCGCCTCCTCGGTGGTGAACGGAAGGTTGACGCACTTACCGCTCTCCGGGTCGGCGAGGCCGGTCGGAACGCCCGGACCGACCTTGTAGAGGAAGTCACCGGTGGCGGCGTCGGCGGACATCGGAACGGCGATGACGAGTGCGACGGCACTGGCGACGGCGAGCGCGGCATTGCGGAGACGCATGAGTGAGGGCCTTTCAGGTGGTACCCGGGGTACCAAAGGAATTGGTGCGAGATCACCCTAGAGGCCAAAAATCCGCAGAAACGGTTCTCCCAATCCACTCGTTCGAGTGGTTTAAAGGGCAATGCCATTACTCGCCGCGCCCACCAATGCCTGCCCGTATCAGACGCCCGATTCCCGGATTCCGCAGGTCAGTTCGGCGGCGCCGTGAACAGGTACCCGGAGTCGATCAGCGCCGGGAGGTACAGCCTCAGCGCCGCCACCGTCTGCGAGCGGTCCCCGCCGCCGTCGTGGTTGAGCACGATCGACCCGGGCCGGACGTCCTTGAGGATCCGGTCGGTGATCGCCGAGGTGCCCGGCTGGGCCCAGTCCCGCGGGTCCACCGACCAGCCCAGGTTCCGCATCCCGAGGTCGGCGCTCACCTTGAGCGACACCGGCGACCAGTCCCCGCCCGGCGCGCGGAACCAGGTGGGCTGCCGGCCGGTGGTCCGGTGCAGCAGGTCGGAGGTGCGCTCCAGCTCGTCCCGGACCTTGTCCTCGGACATGTGCCGCAGGTCCGGATGGGTCCAGGTGTGGTTGGCGATGTGATGGCCGCGGTCCGCGATCTCCTTCACCAGGCCCGGGTGCTCGACGACGTTCTCGCCGATCAGGAAGAAGGTCGCGCGGATCCCGTGCTGCTGCAGCAGGTCCAGCACGGCGGGCGTGTACCGGGGGTCCGGGCCGTCGTCAATGGTGAGCGCCACCACCCGCTGCGCCGGGTCCAGCTCGTACACCGGCTTGCTCTCCGCTTCGGTGAGCACCCGGCGAATGGGCTCCAGACCCGGCACGGAGGCCGAACCGGAGGGTGGCACCGGTGAGGGCGTGGCGGGCGAGACGGACGGCCACGGCGACGGTGCCCCGAGCGGCACGGCCGAGGGCGCCGGGGCGCCGGGCCCACCCGCCGCCGGGGTCTGCGGACCGGCCGCCGAGGAGGCGTGATCCCCCTCGTTCCAGGGGCTCTTGCAACCGCCGGCCGCGCCCAGCAGGGACATCCCCGCGGCGACCAGCAGCAACCTACGCGAGGTGATCCGAGATGTCACCGAGGCTTTAATCTGACGATCTGACAGCATTCTGGATGCTTCCCCCGCCGGTCACCGCCGATCTCCAAGGGCAACTCCGACGGCCCCGATCACCACTCCGACGGCCCAGGGCGACCGGCCGCACACCCCGCACACCCGGCCCTTCCCCGGCTCTTCCCCGACCGGACGCCCGGCCTCCCGCCGAGGCCGCTACGCTGTGCTCCCCAGTGTGATGATCTGCCATCAGAGGACGTGGCCATGACGACAAGTCAGGACTTCCCCCAGCAGGGCCCGCAGGACGAGGACGCCGCCGAGCTGAGCCAGTGGGAACGTTTCGGCGTCGACACCACCACTCCGCACTCAGCGCGCGTGTACGACTACTGGCTGGGCGGCAAGACCAACTTCCCGCCGGACCGCGCCATGGGGCAGGCCATCGAGGAGGCCGTGCCGAGCGTCAAGGAGATGGCCAAGGCCAACCGCGCCTTCCAGGGCCGGGCGGTCCGCTACCTGGCCCGAGAACACGGCATCCGCCAGTTCCTCGACCTCGGCACCGGAATCCCCACCTCGCCGAACACCCACGAGATCGCCGAGGCGGTCAGCCCCGGCACCCGGGTGGTCTACGTCGACAACGACCCGATCGTGCTCGCCCACGCCCGCGCCCTGATGGTCTCCAGCCCGGCCAGCCGTACCACCTACATCCACGCCGACCTGCGCAAGCCCGAGGAACTGTTCGTCGACCCGGCGCTCACCTCCACCCTGGACCTCACCCAGCCGGTCGGCCTGTTGATGATCGCCGTCCTGATGCTGATCGCCGACGAGGACGACCCGTGGGGCCGGGTCGCCGCGCTGCGCGACGCCCTGCCCGTCGGCAGCTGTCTCGCCCTCACCACCCCCACCCAGGACTTCGACCCGGAGGCGGTCGGCAAGGTCGCCGAGGCGGCCCGGGCCGGCGGGATGACCCTGGTGCCACGCGGCTACGACGACGTGCTCCGCTTCTTCGACGGCTGGGAGCTGGTCGAGCCGGGCGTCGCCCCGGTCCTGGCCTGGCGCCCGGACGGCGAGCCGCCGGCCGACCCGAAGGCGGCGTACTACTGGGGCGGCGTCGCCGTCAAGCGCTGACGCCGTCGAGCACTGACGCCATCAAGCACTGAGCACCCCCGGGCGGGACGGCCGCGCGCCGTCCCGCCCGGGGCGTCACTTCAGCAGCCGGGACAGCCGCCGGTCCGCCAGCGGCTTGCCCCCGGTCTGGCAGGTCGGGCAGTACTGCAGCGAGGAGTCCGCGAAGGACACCTCCCGCACGGTGTCCCCACAGACCGGGCAGGGCCGGCCGGTCCGCCCGTGCACCCGCAGCCCGAGCTTCTTCTCCGCCTTCAGCTCCCCCGCCGCCAGCCCGCGCGAGCGCTCCACCGCGTCGCGCAGCGTGCTGCCGAGCGCTTCGTACAGCCGCGCCGCCTCCTCCCCCGTCAGGCCGGCGGCCAGTTTGTACGGCGACATCCGGGCCGCGTGCAGCACCTCGTCCGAGTAGGCGTTGCCAACGCCCGCCAGCACGCTCTGGTCGCGCAGCACTCCCTTGAGCCGGCGGCGGTCGCCCCGCATCAGGGCGGCGAAGTCGTCGAAGGTGAAGCCGGGGTCGAGCGGGTCCGGGCCGAGCCCGGCCACGCCCGGTACCTCGACCGGGTCCTTCACCACGTAGACGGCGAGCCCCTTCTTCGTCCCGGCTTCGGTGAGGTCGAAGCCGTCCCCGGCCTCGCCCTCCAGGCGCACCCGCAGGGCGAGCGGGTTCCGCGGGCCCGGTCGCGGCGGCTCGGCGGGCAGGCTGTCCTTCCAGCGCAGCCAGCCGGCCCGGGCCAGGTGGACGACCAGGTGCAACCCGCCGACCTCGATGTCCAGGAACTTGCCGTGCCGGGTCACCGGCCCGACCGTCCGCCCCTCCAGGGCCGTCACCGGTGGGTCGTACGTCTTCAGCGCGCTGATCGCCACCGGCTGCACCCGGGCGATCACGCGCCCGGTCAGCCGCTCGGACAGGAAGGCGCTCAACGCCTCCACCTCGGGCAGCTCCGGCATGCGCCCAGTCTCCCCCACCCCGCGCCGCCCCGCTCCTGCGTCGGCCGCCCCTCCCCACCACCTGACCCGGCCCCCTTTTGCCTCCCCCCGTCCCGAAGAGCAGGCTGGGACCCGAGGAGGCCCCGCAATGAGGGAGCGCGGCATGGGCGTCCTCCCGGCCGAGGGCCGGGGAAGATTCATCGAGGGGCGCGCGTTGTGCCGAGCGCCCACCCAGCGCAGCGAGGAGGGCTCATGAGCACTCTTGAGGAACAGATCGACATCGCCGCCCCCGTCCTCGCCGCCTGGGAGCAGCTGCACCGGGTGCGCGAGTACCCGCAGTTCGTGGACGGCGTCCGCAGCGCGCACCCGCACGGCCGGAACCTCGCGCACCTCGGGGTGCAGGTCAGCGGTACCGAGCACTCGGTCGACACCGAGATCACCGATCTCGGCCGGGGCCGGGTGATGTCCTGGCGGACGCTGAACTCCGCCCATCTGCGCGGCGCCTTCGCGCTGCTGCCGCTCGACGCCCGGCACACCCGGTTGCAGATCCGGGTGGAGTACGACCCGGAGGCGGTGCAGCGGGAGTTCGGCGGCCCGCGCGGCTTCGCTCAGGCCGGGGCGATCGAACGGGCGGTGCGCGAGGACCTGGAGCACTTCCGGGAGCTGGTCGAGGCCCGGGTGAGTGCCGCCAACGGTCACCGGAAGGACTCCCACGACGCTCCGTAAGAAACACATAAGCCCAGCTCAGGACGGGCGGTGAGGCTGTTCACAGCCCGCCGTCCGGCCGACCGTTCCGCTTTCAACCTGTGGCAGACTCGGATGCCATGGACATCGGCCCGGTCACCAGGACGCTCCGCGCGGCGGTCTTCGCCGCGCTGGTCGTGCTGCTCGCCGGGCTGGGCCAGGTGCTGGTCACCGGCCAGGCGCTGCCGGTCGGCACGATGGGGCTGGCCTCCGTCGCCGTGTTCGTCGTGGCCTTCGCCCTGGCCGGCCGCGAGCGCGGCTACCCGGCGATCGCGGCGGTGTTCCTGCCGCTGGAGCTGGGCGTCAGCGCACTGTTCGACCTCGCGCAGAGCACCTGCCCCTCCCTGCCGCCCGGCGCCGCGCACGGCTTCCAGCCGCTGCTGTGCGGCGGCGGCTCGCTCGGCGGGTTCCTGCTCGGCCACGGCGTCTCCCAGCAGACCGGCGTCCTGCTGCTCCTGCTCCTGCACACGGTGATCGCGCTGGCCGGCGTGTTCTGGCTGCGCCGCGCGGACGCCGCCCTGACCGGGCTCGCCCGCGCGGTCCGGATGCTGGGCGAGTTCCTGCAGCGCCATCTTCCGGCCGCCGCCCGCTGGCTGCTGCTGCTCGCCGCGCCCGTCCCGGCCCGCCCGGTGGCGCGGGTGCCGTTCCCCCGGGCCAGCCGCGTGCTGGTCCCGGCCGAGGACGTGGTCGTCCGTCCGGCCGTCCGGCGTGGTCCGCCGGTGTTCGCCCTGGCCGCCTGAGCATCCCTTCGCTCGGCCGGTCCTCGCTCCCCCGCGCGACGCCGATCCGTCGCGCCCGCGCCCGCGCATGCCCGAGAGCACACGAGAGCACAGGACGACACCCCATGAGCAACACCCGTAAGACCGACAAGAAGACCACCGCCACCGAGCGCATGCACGCCGCCCGCGCCCAGGCCGAGCGCTCCGGTCGCATGCGCCGCCGGGTCGTGGTCGGCGCGGCCTGCGCCGCCGTGCTCGCCCTCGCGGCGGGCGTGGCCTTCGCCGTCGGCGGCTCCTCCGGCTCCTCCTCGGACGCCGCCGCGAACGGCCCGCTGGTCGTCCCGGCCAACGCGACCGGCAACAACGGCACCGTGATCACCTACGGCAAGGCCGACGCCCCGCACACCCTGGAGGTCTACGAGGACTTCCGCTGCCCGTTCTGCGAGCAGCTGGAGACCACCACCGGCAAGACCGTCCAGCAGCTCGCCGACAACGGCACGTACAAGATCGAGTACCACCTGGCGACGTTCCTGGACAAGAACCTCGGCGGCAAGGGCTCGCGCACCGCGCTGGCGGCGGCCGGCGCCGCGCTGAACGAGGGCGTGGACAAGTTCAAGCAGTTCCACGACGTGCTGTACGCCAACCAGCCGGACGAGCGCAGCGACGCCTTCGGCGACGTCAACCACCTCCTCGACCTGGCCGGCCAGGTGCCCGGGCTGAAGACCGACGCCTTCGTCAAAGCCGTCCAGGACGGCACCTACGCGCCCTGGGCGGCCAAGGTCAACGAGGAGTTCGACAAGAGCGACGTGACCGGCACCCCGACCGTCAAGCTGGACGGCAAGAAGCTGGACGTCCTCAGCAGCGGCAAGGCCGCCTCCCCCGAGCAGTTCACCGCGATGATCAAGCAGGTGACCGGGTGACGGCCGCCGCCCCTGCCGCGCGGATGAACGCCGCGCGGACCTACGGCGCGCGGGCCTACGGCGCGAGCCGTCCGCTGGCCTGGCTGCTGGTGGTCGGCGGCCTGGTCGGCCTGGTCGCCTCGACGGTCCTCACCCTGGACAAGATCCGGCTGTTGCAGGACCCGTCGTACGTCCCCAACTGCAACATCAATCCGATCATCAGCTGCGGCTCGATCATGCGCAGCGACCAGGCGGAGGCCTTCGGCTTCCCCAACTCGCTGATCGGCCTGGTCGGCTTCGGGGTCGTCGTCGCGGTCGGCGCCGGGCTGCTCGCCGGGGCGGCGTACCGGCGCTGGTTCTGGCTCGGCCTGCAAGCGGGGACGGTCTTCGGGATCGGCTTCGTCAGCTGGCTGATGTACCAGGCGCTGTACCGGATCGGCGCGCTCTGCCCGTACTGCATGGTGGTGTGGGCGGCGGTGATCCCGCTGTTCTGGTACACCACCCTGCACAACCTGCGCAGCGAGGTGATCCCGGTGGGCCCGAAGGCGCGGGTGGTCGTGCGGGAGGCCGCGCGCTACCACTGGGTCGTCCCGGCCCTGTGGTACGCGGTGATCGCGCTGCTGGTCCTCAACCGGTTCTGGTACTACTGGAGCACCCTGATCTGATCCCCCTCCGCCGCCCCCACCTGCCACGGCCGGGGGCGGCGGCGGTCCCCGCCGCGCCCGGCCCGGTTGGTCAGCCCTCGACCGGGGCGAAGGTGAACTTCTCGACCTCGGCGAGGAGTTCGGCCCGGCGCCGGTCGTCGATGAAGGAGGCGCGGAAGGAGTTGGCGGCCAGCCGGCGCAGGGTCTCCCGGTCGAGGGCGAGGGCCTGGCGGACGGCGCGGAAGTTGTCCTCGACGTAGCCGCCGAAGTAGGCCGGGTCGTCGGAGTTGACGGTGACCAGCAGGCCGGCGTCGAGCATCTCGCGCAGCGGGTGGTCGGCGAGGGTGTCGACGCAGCGCAGGCGGACGTTGGAGAGCGGGCAGAGGGTGAGCGGGATCTGCTCGCGGACCAGGCGGGCGACGAGTTCGCCGTCCTCCAGGCAGCGCAGGCCGTGGTCGATCCGCTCCACGCCGAGGACGTCCAGCGCCTCGGTGATGTACGAGGCCGGCCCCTCCTCGCCCGCGTGGGCGACGCGGCGCAGGCCGGCCTCGGCGGCCCGCCGGTAGACCTCGCGGAACTTCGCCGGCGGGTTGCCGACCTCGGCCGAGTCCAGGCCGATGCCCGAGATCCGGTCGAAGTAGGGGCGGGCGGCCTCGAAGGTCTCCAGCGCCGAGTCGGCGGACTCGTCGCGCAGGAAGCACATGATGAGCTGGGTGCTGATGCCGTACCGCTCCTCGCTGCGCGACAGCGCCCGCGTCAGCCCGTCCACCACCACGCCGAGCGGCACCCCGCGGGCGGTGTGCGCCTGGGGGTCGAAGAAGATCTCGGCGTGCCGCACGCCCTGCTCGGCGGCCCGGGCCAGGTACGCGTCGGCGAGGTCGGCGAAGTCCTGCTCGGTGCGCAGCACGGCCATCAGCGCGTAGTAGAGGTCCAGGAAGGACTGCAGGTCGCTGAAGGAGTACGCCTTCCGCAGTTCCTCGGTGTCGGTGTACGGGAGCGCGACGGCGTTGCGCTCGGCGAGGGCGAAGGCGAGTTCGGGCTCCAGGGTGCCTTCGATGTGCAGGTGGAGTTCGGCCTTGGGAAGCGGCATCAGCGATCTGTCCGGAGGTAGTGGGGCGAACCCGAAGATAGGGAGGAATTCATCCTATGATCTCTCCCGGCTGTGGGGGCGTGGTCGGCAGCTCCCGGACGGTGCGCAGCGGCGACAGCAGCGGGAGCGCGCCGCACAGCGCCATCAGGCCGGTCATCACCCACATGGTGGCGCGCAGCCCGATCACCGCGCCCAGTTCGCCGCCCGCCAGGGCGCCGAGCGGGATGGTGGCGTGGTTGGCGAACATCAAGGTGGCGCTCACCCGGCTGAGCAGCGCGGGCGGGGTGTAGGACTGCCGGAAGCTGGCGAGCACGACGTTGACGAACACCACCGCGGCGACCACGAAGAGCAGCCCGACCAGGTAGAGCACCGTGCCGAGGCCCGGGCCGGCCAGCGGCATCAGCAGACCGAACGGCGAGGCGGTGACCAGCACGATCCGCACCCCGCGCGCGCTGCCCAGTCGCCTGCAGAGCGGCCGGGCCACCAGCGCGCCGAGCACTCCGCCGACCGCGCCGGCCGAGGCGAGCCCGCCGACCCAGCCGGGGGCGATCCCGGCCACCCGGACCAGGAACAGCGCGCTGATCGACTGGTAGCCCATGAGGGCGAAGTTCACCGCCGCGCCGTAGAGGGTGAAGGAGCGAAGGTAGGGGTCGCGCAGCAGGAAGGCCAGGCCTTCCCGGACCTGTCGCGGCAGGCTCTCCCCGGCGGGCTCGGCCGTGACCGGCCGGGGCGTGGTCCGGATCCGCAGCAGGGTCACCGTCGCGATCAGGAAGCTCACCGCGTCGGCGAGCAACCCGGCCGTCGCGCCGAGCAGTTGGACGGTCAGGCCGGCCAGTCCGCGGCCGGCGACCTCGGCGGCCGAGGCGCTGCCCGCCAGCTTGGCGTTGCCCTCGATCAGATCCTTGGCCGGGACGAGTTCGGGCAGGTAGACGTGGAAGGCCGCGTCGAAGAACACCGAGGCGACCCCGCTCAGGAAGGCGACGGCCAGCAGCTGGGCCAGGGTGAGCACCCCGAACCAGCCCGCCACCGGCACGCTCGCGAACAGCGCCGCCGAGCTGAGGTTGCAGGCGATCATCACAGCGCGCCGGGACACCCGGCCGACCCAGACCCCGGCGGGCAGGCCGAACAGCAGCCAGGGCAGCCAGACGGCGCCGGTCAGCAGGCCGGCCGCGATCGGCCCGACGCCCAGGGTGAGCACCGCGACCAGCGGCAGCGCGATGGAGGTGATGCTGCTGCCGAGCCGGCTGACGGTCTGCCCCGCCCACAGCAGCCGGAAGTCGCGCTGGGCGAACAGGCCCCAGCGGGAACGGACCTGAGGGCTTTCGGACGGCGGGGAGAGGGTGCTGGTCACGGCTTGGCCGGGACGCTGTGGGAGAAGGCGAGGACGGTCTCGCGCTCCCGCCCGTCCTGGGGCACCGGCCGGTCGGCCCACTTCTGGATCACCGCGTGGAGGTCGGCGGCCAGCTCCCGGGCCTCGTCCGGGGTGAGCCGCAGCCAGGCCTGGGTGGCCACCGAGCAACCGTCCCGCCAGTCGGGCCCGTACCCGCCGCGCCGCACGGCCCATTCGCGGACCAGCTCGACCTGGCGTTCCAGCAGGATCGACCCGGCCGCGTCCGCGACGGCCTCGGCGACCGGATCGCCGTCGAAGTCGACCCGGGCCCAGCTGAGGTCCTTGTCCGCGAGCCGCCACCAGCGCTCGCGCCGGTCCCGGGCGAGTTCCGGCGCCTCCACGATCAGTCCGCTCTCGGCCAGCACCTTCAGGTGGTGGCTGACGTTGCCGACCGCCTGTTCGGTGCGCTCGGCGAGCTGCCCGACGGTGGCCGGGCCGTGCACCTTGAGCAGGTCGAGCAGCCGGCGGCGCAGCGGGTGGGTGAGGGCGGCGAGCACCCGGGAGTCGGAGATCTCCCGGGTGCCGCGCGGTTGGTCCGTCGTGTCGTCCATGGCTGGAGAATATCCACAAGAGCTCTTGTACGACAGCCCTTTTACAACTTCCCTTGTGCAATTCGCCGGCACATCCCACTCACCAGCACGGGTGTACGAGAAGGGGCCACCGGGCACCCGGTAAAGGGGGCTTCCGCCGAGGAGGTACCGAGATGCGGCACGCCAACGACCCGCACATCCGGCCCGAGGGCATCTCCCCGCACGCTCTGGGCAACGACACCCTGCTGCACGAGCTGGAGCAGCTGCACCGCACCCGCCACGAGACCTTCCTCTACGGATCGGAAGAGGCGCTGAAGCGCCACACGCTGCGCACCGGGGAGCTGGAGGCCGAGTACCTGCACCGCTTTCCCAACCGGCAGGTGACCGCGGCCCGGACCAGGGCCGGAGCCCGGGCCCGGGAGGCGGCGGCCCGGGTGGAGTCACTGCCGGAATGACGGACCGGCCCTCACCCCCGGCGGGACACGCCGGGCGGCGGTGGCGCGCCCGGGGCGGGCCGTCGGGGAGGGTGTGAGGGCAGACGCACCGGACCCGGACCCATCAGGGAGCCCCGCATGCCCATCGCCAGCGTCAACCCCGCGACCGGCGAGACCGTCCAGACCTTCGAACCGCTCGACGCGGCCGGGATCGAGCGGCGGCTGGCCCGCGCCGAGGCCGCCTTCCACAGCTACCGCAACACCTCCTTCGCCGCCCGCGCCGAGCTGCTGCGCCGGGCCGCCGACCTGCTGGACCAGGACCAGGAAACCGTCGCCCGCACCATGACCGAGGAGATGGGCAAGCCGCTCGCCGCCGCCCGGGCCGAGGCCGCCAAGTGCGCCAAGGCGATGCGCTGGTACGCCGAGAACGCCGAGGAGCTGCTCGCCGACGAGCACCCGGCCCAGGCCGACGTGGCCGACTCCGGGGCCGCCCGCGCGTACGTCCGCTACCGCCCGCTGGGGCCAGTCCTCGCCGTGATGCCGTGGAACTTCCCGTTCTGGCAGGTGATCCGCTTCGCCGCGCCGGCCCTGATGGCGGGCAACGTGGGGCTGCTCAAGCACGCCTCCAACGTGCCGCGGACGGCGCTCGCGATCGAGGAGCTGTTCCGGCGGGCCGGCTTCCCCGAGGGCTGCTTCCAGACCCTGCTGATCGGCTCGGGCGCGGTCGAGGGCGTGGTCCGGGACCGCCGGGTCGCCGCCGTCACCCTCACCGGCAGCGAGCCGGCCGGGCGGTCGGTCGCCGCCGCCGCCGCGGACGAGGTGAAGAAGGCGGTGCTGGAGCTGGGCGGCAGCGACCCGTACGTGGTCATGCCGAGCGCCGACCTGGAGGCGGCGGTGGGCACCGCCGTCCGGGCCCGGGTGCAGAACAACGGCCAGTCCTGCATCGCCGCCAAGCGCTTCATCGTGCACACCGACGTCTACGACCGCTTCACCGCGGCCTTCACCGAGGCGATGCGCTCACTGCGGGTCGGCGATCCGATGGACGAGGCCACCGACGTCGGCCCGCTGGCCAGCCGCCAGGGCCGGGACGACCTGGAGGAGCTGGTCGAGGACGCCCGCACCCACGGCGCCCGGGTCGAGTGCGGCGGCGGCCGCCCGATGGGCTGGGACACCGGCTACTTCTACGAGCCGACCGTGCTGACCGGCATCACCCCGGCGATGCGGATCCACCTGGAGGAGACCTTCGGCCCGGTCGCCACCGTCTACCGGGTCGCCGACCTGGACGAGGCGGTGGCCGTCGCCAACGACACCCCGTTCGGGCTCAGCTCCAACGTCTGGACCACCGACCAGGCCGAGCAGGAGCGCTTCGTCCGCGACATCCAGGCCGGCGGGGTCTTCTTCAACGGCATGACGGCCTCCCACCCGGCGCTGCCCTTCGGCGGCGTCAAGCGCTCGGGCTTCGGCCGGGAGCTGTCCGGGCACGGCATCCGGGAGTTCTGCAACGTCACCACGGTGTGGATCGGCTGAGCCCTCCCGGACGCCGTTCCACCGGCCGGGTCAGGAGGCCGCCATCCGGTGCCTGCCCCGGCCGGGCGTCGCCCAGCGCGCGAGGACGCCGGCCAGGGCGATGAACGTCAGGAACCAGAAGAAGGCCATCAGGCCGAGCATCGGCGCCCAGTTCGTCTGGACGCCGACCATGGCCAGGCCGATCGAGAGCGCGACCATGAAGGTCACGACGGTGGGGCTGAGGCTGAGCAGCCAGCGCCACGCCCGGTGCCCGAGGCTCGGGTTCGGCGGGGCGTCGGGGCCGGTTTCGGCTTCCTTGTAGGTGAGCAGGTCCATCGGGATCGCCTCCAATGCTGGACGGGACGGTGGGCGGGACGGAACGCCTGGCCCGGAGGTCAGGAGGCCTTGCGCGGAGCCGTGGACTTACGGGCGGGTGTCTTCTCGGGTGTCTTCTTCGCCGAGGAGGTCTTCCTGGCGGCCGCGGCGGTCTTCTTCGCCGGGGCGCGCTTGCGGGGCGCGGGCTCCTCCTGCGGCTCCGCGGCCGGCGCCCGTCCGCCCTTGGCCTGCTTGAGGCTGCTGCGCAGCGCCTCCATCAGGTCGATCACGTTGTCCGGCGCCGGGCCGGGCTCCTCCTCGTGCGGCAGCTCGACGCCGTCCAGCCGGGCGGTGATCACCTGCTGGAGCGCCTGCTGGTAGTCGTCGTGCAGCTGGGAAAGGTCGAAGTCCTCGGAGAGGGTGTCCATCAGCGACCGTGCCATCTTGAGCTCCTGCGGCCGGACGGTGGCGTTCCCCTCGGGCGCGATCCCGGCCGCCGGGCGGACCTCGTCGGGCCAGATGCAGGTCTGCAGCACCAGCGTCCCGTCGTGCACCCGCAGTACGGCGGGCGACTCCCGGGTCCGCAGCGCGATCTTGGTGACCGCGATCTGCCCGGAGTCCACCAGCGCGTCGCGCAGCAGGGCGTACGGCTTGGCGGCCGCCTGGTCGGCGACGCCGACGTAGTACGCCTTGGAGAACATCAGCGGGTCGATCTCGCCCGCGTCCACGAAGGCCAGCACGTCGATGATCTTCTTGCTGGGCAGCGGCAGGTCCGCGAGGTCCTCGTCGGTGAGGGTGACGGTCCGGCCGTCCGGCGACTCGTAGCCCTTGGCGATCTCGGCGTACGGGACCTCCTTCTCCTCCCGCTCGCAGTACCGCTTCATCCGCACCCGACCGCCGTCCTTGGCGTGCACCTGGTGCAGCGGGACGTCGTGCTCCTGGGTCGCGGAGTAGAGGTGGACGGGGATGCTGACCAGCCCGAAGCTGATCGTCCCCTTCCAGGTGGTCTGCATGGGGTCGCTCCTGAACAGGCCGAGCGGCGTCGGAATTGCCCCGAGACTCCCACTCTGCCCGGGTTTGCGTCGATCGGCCACACCGCGTCCACAATGGGCCGGAGGAGGTCGATGCCGATGACCGTCCGGAGCCGGAGGAGCCTCGGCGGCCCGGCGCCGCCGCCGGAGCGGACCACGTACCGGGTGGCGTACGCGGTACGCGGCGAGGCCGTGGCGCGGCGGGCCGAGGTGACGCTGCTGCCCGGGCACTCCCAGGAGTCCGACGTCCCCCGGATCCTGGCCGCCCGCCTCACCGGGCGACCGGCGGACGCCGAACTGATCACCGTCCTGGAGCTCCGCCCGGGCTGAGTTCCGGAGCTCCCGCAGGGCATGGCGACCTTCCGCCACCCTGACGAATGGTCAGATTTGAGCTTTTCCCGCCACCTCCGCACCCACTCTGACCTGGCCCTTTATATTCGGTAGGCGAACAGTTATCAAAAGATTGTTCCGATACTCGGGCGTAGAAGTTACGTTTCACCGCATTGCGCGGGTCTGTCCCCCACCCTCCGGCGCGACGAGCCGAGGGTCATGCCGCGCTGGAAAGGCACAGGGCACCCTTGATGAGTGCGAAGACCACCAAGCCGGCGGTAGCCGACTCGGCTCCCGGCCAGTCGGGCCCGATCGGACACGGCGGCGACGGCCACCTGAAGGCCGGGCTCAAGAACCGCCACCTGTCGATGATCGCCATCGGCGGCGTGATCGGCGCCGGCCTGTTCGTCGGCTCCGGCGCGGGCATCGCGTCCACCGGCCCGGGCATCCTGCTCTCCTACACCCTGGCCGGCGTGCTGGTCGTGCTGGTGATGCGGATGCTCGGCGAGATGGCGGCGGCCGACCCGCAGAGCGGCTCCTTCTCGGCGTACGCGGACCGCGCGCTGGGCCGCTGGGCCGGGTTCACCATCGGCTGGCTGTACTGGTTCTTCTGGGTCGTCGTGCTCGCGGTCGAGGCGACCGCCGGCGCCAAGATCCTCAACAACTGGGTGCCCGGCGTGCCGCAGTGGGGCTGGGCGCTGATAGTGATGGCAGTGCTGACCGCCACCAACCTGTTCTCGGTCGCCTCCTACGGCGAGTTCGAGTTCTGGTTCGCCGGCATCAAGGTGGTCGCGATCGCCGCGTTCCTGGTGATCGGCACCCTCGCCGCCTTCGGCGTGCTGCCGGGCACCCACGCGGTCGGCACCAGCAACCTGACCGGCCACGGCGGCTTCCTGCCGCACGGCGTGGGCGCGGTGTTCACCGGCATGCTCACCGTGGTCTTCGCCTTCATGGGCAGCGAGATCGTCACCCTGGCCGCCGGCGAGTCCGAGGACCCGGAGAAGGCGGTCAGCAAGGCCACCAACAGCGTGATCTGGCGCATCGGTGTGTTCTACCTGGGCTCGATCCTGCTCGTGGTGACCCTCCTGCCCTGGGACTCCGCCGACGTCAAGGCCAGCCCGTACGTGGCCGTGCTGGACCACGTGGGCATCCCGCACGCCGGCCAGGTGATGGACGTGATCGTGCTGACGGCGGTGCTCTCCTGCCTCAACTCCGGGATGTACACCGCCTCCCGGATGGCCTTCTCGCTCGGCCAGCGCGGCGACGCCCCGAAGGCCTTCGCGACCGTGACCTCGCGCGGCGTGCCGCGGGTGGCCATCCTCTCCTCGGTGGTGTTCGGCTTCATCGCCGTCTTCTTCAACTACGCCTACCCGGAGACCGTGTTCGCCTTCCTGCTGAACTCCTCCGGGGCGGTCGCGCTGTTCGTCTGGCTGGTGATCTGCGCGACCCAGCTGCGGATGCGCAAGATCATCGAGCGCGAGATGCCCGAGCGGCACACTGTCCGGATGTGGCTGTACCCGTACCTGACCTGGGTCGCCATCGGCATGATCGGTTTCGTGATGGCGTACATGTTCACCGACGCCGACGGTCGCAAGCAGATGTACCTGTCGCTGGCCGCCGCGGTAGTCGTGATCGCGGCCTCGGCCGTGGTCGGCCGACGCCGACGGGCGGCGGTCGCCGCGCAGTCCTGACCCGTCCGGGCCGCGCCAAAAACGCCGGGCCCGGGAGCCGTTGCGGAGGCTCCCGGGCCCGGTTTGCCGTTCCGGGCCGGTGAATCAGCCCGCGCAGGTGACGAAGCGGTCACTCTGCGCCGAAGTCGGCGCCGCAAACATGTGAGCCCGCCCACAGGGGGTTTCGCATCTACGGTCCTCGATAGTGGACGCCTCGGGCCCACCGGCCGCCCCGCCGCCCCGACCGGAACCCGGCCGCGCCCGCAGTCGCCGCGCCCGGCCCGAAGAACGCAGGCCACCGGCCCTCGCACCCTCGTGTACCGCCATTGCCGCCCGCCCGCGACTCACAGGTGAGCAATTCGGACAAATCGCCCCAAACTACTCGCCATGCCCGGCCGCGCCCTCCTCGCAGCCACTACCCGACGTAGTAGCGAGCACCTTTGCCACCCGTCCTCGGCCCTGCCAAGAATGGCCCGTCGCCAGGCAGCGCCGGCCGGCCCCGTCCGCCGTGCGCAGCCCGCCAGCCCCGCCGTCACCGTCGGGGCGCCACGGCCGTCCCGGACGGCCGCGCGGGCCCCGCTCACCCGGAGCCCACGCGAAGCCCCGAGCCCAGTGCCACCGGCACGGCCCCCGACGGAAAAGGACCGCCCGCTTCATGCAGCTCAGCCATGCCCGCCGCAACTCCCTGATCACCGGCATCGCCACCCTCGTGGTTTCCGGCGCCGCCACCGCCGCCCTCGCCATCCCGCAGACCGCGCACAACACCGAGGCCGTAGCCCCGGTGGCCGCCGTCGTGGCGGACGGCAAGCCGGCCGCCGACCAGGCCCAGGCTGACACCGCTGCCGCTGCTGCCCAGCAGACCACCCAGGAGGCCCAGGCCGCCCAGGCCGCCCAGGCCAAGTCCGAGGCGGACGCCACCGCCCAGGCGCAGGCCCAGGCCGCCGCGCAGGCCCAGGCCGAGGCCGAGGCGAAGGCCCAGGCGGACGCCAAGGCCCAGGCCGACGCCGCCGCCTCCCGCTCCCAGCAGCGCCAGGGCCTCAGCAGCTACTCCGGCACCCCGCAGCAGATCGCCGCGCAGATCGTGCCGGCCGGCCAGCTGCAGTGCTTCAGCAACATCGTGTTCCGCGAGAGCAGCTGGAACCCGCTGGCCGTCAACGCCTCCTCCGGCGCCTACGGCCTGGTCCAGGCGCTGCCCGGCTCCAAGATGGCCTCGGCCGGCGCCGACTGGCGCACCAACCCGGTCACCCAGATCAAGTGGGGCCTGAACTACATGAACACCCGCTACGGCAGCCCCTGCTCCGCCTGGTCGTTCTGGCAGGCCCACCACTGGTACTGAGCCGACCCCCGCTCGGCACCCCCGGCCCGCGACGCGCACCCCGCGTCGCGGGCCGTGCCACGTTGCCGGTCGGCGTGTGCACGCCCAGAAGGCGGCGTGAAGATATGGCGCACGGTCGTACGATTTGCCACGATTGCCCTGGGTTACGCACCGTCAGGGCTTTGCCACGGTTCGCGCGCCCTCTTACGCTCCGGCGTCATGCCCTCACCCCTGATCAGCGTCGTGCTCCCCGCCTACGACCAGCACGGACAGCTCGCCGACTGCCTGGACCCGCTGCTCGCCCAGACCCTGGCGGACGTCGAGGTGATCGTGGTCGCCGACCGCTCCCCGGAGACCCCGGGCGGGCTCGCCGACGCGTACGCGGCACAGCACCCGCGGGTCTCGGCACTGCACCTGAACGCGGCGGTCGGGGTCGGGGTGGCCCGGAACGCGGGCGCGGCGCGGGCCGCCGGCGAGTACCTGCTGTTCCTCGACGCCGACCACCTGCTGCCCCGGGACGCCCTCCAGACGCTCGCCGACCGGCTCAAGCAGACCGGCCCGGTGGACGTGCTGCTGTTCGGCCACTCCCGGCGCCACAACGACCGCGACTGGCCCGGCGGCGCCGAGGCGCTGCTCGCCGAGACCGGCCCCGAGGTGTTCGGCCCCTTCGACCAGCCCGCGCTGTTCGGCGCGCCACCGCTCATCTGGGACCGGCTGATCCGCCGCGGCCACTGGGAGGAGCTGAAGCTCGCCTTCCCCGACGGCAGGTACGAGGAGGTCCCGGTCGCCCACGCGGCGCTGATCGGCGCGCAGAAGGCCGCCGTACTGCCGCGCGAGTGCGTCCAGCTGCGCCGCCGGGAGACCGTCCACCCGGCCGGCGGCCCCGGCAGCAGCGTCTTCGACCTGTTCGACCAGTACGAGCGCAGCTTCGCCCTGCTGGAGGACCAGCCGCACCTGTACGCGGTGCGTGACGCGCTGTTCGTCCGGATGATCCGGCACTACCTGTTCGTCTTCGACCTGGCCGGCTGCGTCTCCCGGGCCGAGCGCCCCCAGTTCTTCCACCGGGCCGCCGAGCACCACCGTCGCTTCCAGCCCCCGGGCCACCGCAAGCCGGGCGGGCGCGAGGGGATCAAGTTCTCGCTGCTGGCCGGCGGCGCCTACCCGGCCTTCGAGGTCGCCAAGCTCTCGCACATCGCGCGCGGCACCATCACCGGGCGGAAATAGCCGGCCTCAGACGTGCGCCGTCCCGCCCTCGGCCGCCATCGCGGCGGCGGCCCGGCGGGCGCGTTCGGCCCACACCTCGGCGGGCAGCGGCGGCAGCACGTCCATCCACAGCGGCAGCGTGGAGCCGCGCAGCTGCGTCAGGCCCTCGGGCCGGGCGATCAGCCACAGGTGCAGGTGCGCGCCGCCGCCGCCCCAGCGGTTCACGTGAACAGATGTCCCAGGACGGCGCGCCATCCGTCGGGACGGGCGGGCGCTCGCCGATCGGCAGGCGGGCGAGGTAGGCGCCGGGGCCAGCCGGGTCCGCGACCGTGGGATCGATGATCATGAGCGCCGAGGGTGCCACACGCCACCCCTACGGCGGTACCCCCGTCGTGCCCGGTACCCGTACGGCGCCCCGGCTGCGATCATCGGCGGAGCCGCTGCCGCACCCGCCCGGGAGGTCCCTGGTGAGCCGTCCGTCCGCCGCCCCTGGGGCCGCGCTGGCCCGTGAGCTGGCCGCCGTGCTGCGCGGGGAGGTCCGCTTCGGCGCCGCCGAGCGGACCGTCTACAGCCACGACGCCTCCAACTACCGGCAGCTGCCGCTCGGCGTGGTCAAGCCCGCCGACCTGGACGACGTGCGCACGACGCTGGCGCTGTGCCGCGAGTACCGGGTACCGGTGGTGCCGCGCGGGGCGGGGACGAGCATCGGCGGGCAGGCGATCGGCCCGGGCGCGGTGGTGCTGGACTTCCGCCGCCACCTCGGCTCGGTGCTGGAGATCGACCCGCAGGCCCGCACCGCGCGCGTTCAGCCCGGCACCGTGCTGGACGACCTCCAGCGCGCCGCCAAGCCGTACGGGCTGCGCTTCGGCCCGGACCCGTCCACCCACAGCCGCTGCACGATCGGCGGCATGATCGGCAACGACTCCTGCGGCTCCCACTCGCTCGCCTGGGGGCGCACCGCGGACAACGTGGAGCGGCTGGAGCTGCTGCTCGCGGACGGCACCGAGCTGACCGTCGGCGGCCGACTCACCGCCGCCGAGCGGACAGCGCTGCGCTCCGCACCCGGGCGGGTCGGTCAACTGCACCGTGAGCTCCAGGAGTTCACCGACCGCAACCTGGCCACCATCCGGCAGGGCATGCCCCAGCTGCCGCGCCGCACCTCCGGATACCCGCTGGACGCGCTGCTGCCCGAGCAGGGCCACGACCTGGCCCGGGCGCTGACCGGCACCGAGGGCACCTGCGCACTGCTGCTCGGCGCCACCGTCCGCCTCGTCGAGGACCCACCGGCGCGTGCCCTGGTGGTGGCCGGCTACCCCGACGAGGGCGCCGCCGCCGACGCCGTCCCGGCGCTGCTGCCGCTGGGCCCGCTGACCGCCGAGGGCATGGCCGCCGACCTGATCGCCGCACTGCTCGCCGCCGGCCCGCGCCCGCCCGCGCTGGACCGGCTACCCGCGGGCGAGTGCTGGCTGTTCCTGGAGACCGGCGGCGCCACGGCGCTGGAGGCCTACCAGGCCGCCCGCCGGCTCGCCGACGCGGTGCGCCGCGAGCCCTCCGCCACCGTCGCGCTGGTCACCGACCCGGTGGAGCAGCGCCAGCTGTGGGCGGTCCGGGAGGCGGGCGCCGGGATCGTCACCCGGCTGCCGGGCGGCGGCGAGGCCTGGCCCGGCTGGGAGGACTCCGCCGTCCCGCCCGAGCGGCTCGGCGACTACCTGCGGGACCTGCGCGCCCTGCTGCGCCGGCACAGCCTGCGCGGCGTCCCGTACGGGCACTTCGGCGACGGCTGCGTGCACCTGCGGATCGACTTCCCGCTGGACGAGCCCCAAGGGGTGCTGGTGTTCCGGGAGTTCCTGGAGCAGGCGGCCGATCTGGTGGTGTCGTACGGCGGCTCGCTCTCCGGCGAGCACGGCGACGGGCAGGCCCGCTCCGAGCTGCTGCCGCGCATGTATCCGCCCGAAGTCATCGACCTGTTCGGCGAGTTCAAGCGGATCTGGGATCCGGGGAACCTGCTCAACCCGGGCGCGCTGGTGGACCCGCGCCCGCTCGACGCCGACCTGCGCTTCGTCACCGGCCCGCGCCGCCCGCTGCCGCTGGCCCTGCCGTACGAGCAGGACGACGGGAGCCTGGCCAAGGCGGTGCACCGCTGCGTGGGCGTCGCCAAGTGCGTGGACCCGACCACCGGGGTGATGTGCCCGAGCTACATGGCCACCGGCGAGGAGCGGCACTCCACCCGGGGCCGGGCGCGGCTGCTCGCCGAGATGCTGCGCGGCGACGCGATCCCCGACGGCTGGCGCTCGGCGGAGGTCCGGGAGGCGCTGGACCTCTGCCTGAGCTGCAAGGGCTGCGCCAGCGACTGCCCGGTGCGCGTCGACATGGCGACCTACAAGACGGAGTTCCTGTACCAGCACTACCGGCACCGGCCGCGTCCGCTCGCGCACTACTCGATGGGCTGGCTGCCGCTGTGGCTGCGGGCGGTGGCGATCGCGCCCGCGGCGGCGAACTCGCTTGCCCGCTCCCCGGCCGGCGCCCTGCTCAAGCGGCTCGGCGGGATCGACCGGCGCCGGGTGCTGCCGGTCTTCCCGCCGGAGACCTTCACCCGCTGGTACCGACGGCACCGGGCCACCCACCCGGCCCCGACGGGCGCCCGGCCGGTGCTGCTGTGGCCGGACACCTTCTCGAACCACCTGCAGCCGAACGTGCTGCGCTCGGCCGTCGAGGTGCTGGAGCACCTGGGCTTCGACGTCCGGCTGCCCGAGGGCCCGGTCTGCTGCGGCCTCACCTGGTACTCCACCGGCCAACTCGGCACCGCCCGCCGGGTGTTGCGGCGCAGCCTGCGCACGCTGGCGGAGGCCGGGCTCCCGGCCGACACCCCCGTGGTCGGCCTGGACCCCAGCTGCACCGCCACCCTGCGCGAGGACCTGCCCCGGCTGCTCGGTGCGGACGGCCGCCCGCTCGCCGAACGCACCCGCACCTTCGCCGAGTTCATCGACGAGTACGCCCCCGACGCCCCGCTCCCCCGGATCCCGCTGGACGCCGTCACCCAGACCCACTGCCACCAGCACGCGGTGCTCGGCAGCGCCGCGGACCGCCGGGTCGAGGCCCGACTGGGACTGCACAACCGGGTGTTGGACTCCGGCTGCTGCGGACTGGCGGGCAACTTCGGTTTCGAGAGCGGGCACTTCGAGGTGTCCGAGGCGATCGCCGAGCGGGTCCTACTGCCGGAGGTCCGGGCGGCCGGGCCGGAGACGGTGGTACTGGCGGACGGCTTCAGCTGCCGCACCCAGATCTCCCAACTCGCCGACGGCCGGCGGGCGCTGCACCTGGCGGAGCTGATCGCCCGGGAACTGAGGGCTTAGACCTACGAGTGCCCGGCGAGGAAGGCCCCGGCGTGCGCCGCGGCCTCCTCCCGGGTCGGATAGCCGGTGGCCGCCCCGCCGCTCGTCCCGTCGGCACCGACCGCCGTCCAGCGCCAGCCCTCAGCGACCTCTTCCCGCAGCAACTCGGCGGTACCACCGAACAGTTCGAGCGAGCCCGGCCGGGCCGCCGGGCGACTGACGACCTCGGGCCACTTCTTCCGGGCGCCCTGCCGGGTGATGCCCCAGGCTGCGCCGAGCTGTTCGTAACTGGCGCCGTAGGAGCCGGCGGTGGCGGCCGCGATCGCGGTGAGCCGCTTGACCTCCGCATCCACCAGCTTCCAGGCGGACAGGACGGAGAGGGCGACTTCGGCCGGGTCGGCGTTCCACATCCGCTCCTCGGGCAGCCCGGCGGCCCGGGACCGCACGGCGGCGGCAAGGGGGTTGAGCGCGTCGAGGAGGGCCTTGGCCAGCTCCGCCTGCTCCTCTGGGGTGATCTCCACGGCAGTCATGATGACAACTGTAGTTACCGATTACGTTTTCGACAACCAACGTTACCACCAGGATCGACCCGAACCGGGCGACGAGCCCGAGTCCTTGCGCTCGGGCGCGAACGGAGTCCCGGAGGAAAGCGCCCGGCGGCCCACCACCAGCGCCTCCCCCAGGAAGCCGACGCCGATCGACAGCTGCACCGGCCGGGCGTCCGCGGCCAGGCCGTTGTGCTCGGCGAGCATCGCGAAGCCCGTCATCACCGCCAGCGAGACCGCCGCCATCAGGAAGGTCCAGCCGGTGTAGCGCTGCCACAGCACCCCCTCGCGTTCGTAGACCCGGATGGTGGCGCCGCGGATCGCCCCGAACGCGGTGCCGAGCACGGCGCCCACACCCTCCCAGACGTAGCCCCCCACCCCGAGGCCGTGGTGCTGCGACATCGCCCACAGGCCGAGGCCGGTGAGCACCACCGGCGGCCCGAAGAGGTCCCGGGCGTTCAGCGGAGACCCTGGCCGACTCCTGACACCGCGCCAAGGCTCTTGGCACAATGGCCCGATGACCCTCACCACCGCCGATGCGGACAAACTCCTGGCCGACAACTTCGCCCCCTGGGTGCAGGCGCTCGGCCTGTCCGCCATCGAGACCGGCGAGCGGCACGCCGTGCTGCGACTGCCCTGGTCCGACCAACTCGCCCGGGAGGGCGGCGGGTTGTCCGGCCAGGCGCTGATGGCCGCCGCCGACACCGCGTGCGTGGTCGCGGTCTCGGCCGCGCGCGGCGGCTTCGCGCCGATGACCACCGTCCAGCAGTCCACCAGCTTCCAGCGCGCGGTCGCCGGCCAGGACGTCCTGGTCCACGCCCGGGTGACCAAGCTCGGACGGCGGATCGCCTTCCTCGACGTCACCCTCACCGCCGAAGGCGCCGAGGAGCCCGCCGCCCAGGCCACCTCCGTCTACGCCCTGGGCTGACGCCCGCCCAGCGTCACGGTGCGACCGGCCCCGGCGGGGCGTACGAACGCCCCGCCGGGGCCGGTCGAGTCTTCGATCAGCCGGGTCAGGCCTGCAACGCCTCCTTCCTGGGCGGCTCCTCCGCGCACACCGCCGCCACGAACTCCGCGAGCCGCGCCTGCGGCAGCCCGCGCGCGATGTCCGCCTCGCTGATCATGCCGACCAGTTTGTGCTCCGGGTGGTTGATCACCGGCAGCCGGCGGACCTGGTACTGCTCCATCACGCGCAGCACCTGCTCGCAGTCCTCGTCCGCCTCCACCGTCATCGGCCGCCCCAGCGCCAGGTCGCCCGCCGTCACCTGCGCCGGGTCGCGCCCCTCCGCGACGCAGCGCAGCACGATGTCGCGGTCGGTCACGATCCCCAGCAGCTTGTCGTTCTCCCCGCAGATGGGCAGTGCGCCCACATGCCGTTCCCGCATGATCCGGGCGGCGGCCGCGAGCGTCTCGTGCTCGCGGATGCACTCCGCGCCCGGGTGCATGATGTCGCCGGCTCTGGTCATGGTCCGCCTCCTGACCTGGCTTGCTCCCTCTCGTCCATCGTGGTCCGGGCCGATGGCGCACGCCACCGGGCACCCGTCAGGACGCCGCCTCCGACTCCGTGCGCTCCTGTGCCCCGGCCCGACCGTCCGCCTCCGCGCGTCCGCGCTCCAGGTCCGTGCTCTCCAGCGGCGAGTGGGACAACAGCTCCTCCAGCGCCGGGAGTTCGTGCGTGGCCGGTTCGCGGCCGACCTCCACCTCGGGGACCTCGCCGCTCTCCACCGCCTGCTCCGCGGACTTCGCGGCGGCGGCGACCGCGGCGGCCGCCAGCAGATCGCGCTGCTGGGACTCCGTCGCGCTGTCCAGGAAGCGCAGCAGCTCCACCGGGAACGGCAGCACCAGCGTCGAGTTCTTCTCCGCCGCCACCTCCACCACGGTCTGCAGCAGCCGCAGTTGCAGGGCCGCTGGGGTCGCGCTCATCACCGCGGCCGCCTCCGACAGCCGGGCCGAGGCCTGGTACTCGCCGTCCGCCGTGATGATCCGGGCCCGCCGCTCACGCTCGGCCTCCGCCTGGCGCGCGATCGAGCGCTTCATCGACTCCGGCAGCGCGACGTCCTTGATCTCCACCCGGTCGATCTGGATGCCCCAGCCCAGCGCCGGGCTGTCGATCATCAACTCCAGCCCTTGGTTGATCGGTTCGCGGTTGGCCAGCAGGTCGTCCAGCTCGCTCTTGCCGATGATCGACCGCAGCGAGGTCTGCGCGACCTGGGAGATCGCGAAGTTGTAGTCCTGCACGTTGACCGTCGCCTTCACCGGGTCCAGCACCCGGAAGTAGACCACCGCGTCCACCCGCACGGTCACGTTGTCCCGGGTGATGCCCTCCTGCGCCGGGATCGGCATCGTCACGATCTGCACGTTCACCCGGCGCAGCCGGTCCGCGATCGGCATCAGCGCGACCAGCCCCGGCCGGCGGACCTCCTCGCGCACCCGCCCGAAGCGGAACACCACGCCCTTCTGCCACTGCTGGACCACCCGGATGCTCATGGCCGCCCACAGCGCCCCCAGCCCGGCCAGCCCCCCGAGCGCCCCCAGCACCGCATCGACGATCATCGCGGCCTCCTCGCGGCCTCCGCGCACACCGGCACGTCCGGCCACCGCCGACCCGGCCCGGCCGGGGGCCACCGGAGCAACTGGTTCCACGCTACTCCTGACCGCTGACGCCGGAACGCGACGTCCTACGGACCCTCGGAGCGGAGACCCTAGGATCGGGCCATGCCGCAGTCCCCCGCCGACGACCCCGGCCACCCCCGCCACCCCGCCGAGGCCGCCGCCCGGGCCGCCGGACTCACCGCGCTGGACCGCGTCGTCACCGGCTGCCGGGCCTGCCCCCGCCTGGTCGACTGGCGCGAGGAGACCGCCCGCACCAAGCGCCGCGCCTACCAGGACTGGGACTACTGGGCCCGCCCCATCCCCGGCTTCGGCCCGCCCGACGCCCCGCTCGTCCTGGTCGGCCTCGCCCCCGCCGCCCACGGCGCCAACCGCACCGGCCGGATCTTCACCGGCGACCCCTCCGGCGACCTCCTCTACGCCGCCCTCTACGACCTCGGGCTCGCCAACCGCCCCGAGTCGATCCGCTACGGCGACGGCCTGGAACTGTACGGCGTGCGGATCACCGACCCGGTCCGCTGCGCCCCGCCCGACAACAAGCCCAGCACCGCCGAACGCGACACCTGCCGTCCCTGGATCACCCGCGAACTGCAACTGCTGCGCCCCACCGTACGCACCGTCGTCGCCCTCGGCGGCTTCGCCTGGCAGGCCGTGCTCCCGGCGATCGCCGACGCCGGCTGGCAGGTCCCCCGCCCCCGCCCGGCCTTCGGCCACGCCGCGCGGGTCACCCTCCCCGCCCGTGACGGCGGCCCCGACCTGCGGCTCTACGGCTGCTACCACGTCAGCCCGCGCAACACCAACACCGGCCGCCTGACCACGGCGATGCTCCGCGAGCTGCTCCGCGACGCCGCCCGCTCGGCGGGGCTCAGCCCCCGGTAGCCCGTCCCGACAGCGCGGCCGGACCGGCCGCACCCGGGGGACGGGCCCTACCCGAACCGCGTCAGCTTCCGCTCCCCCGCCGGCTCCCACACCTCCGCCAGCCGGCCGCGCGCGGCCGCCGCCGCCGCGAGCTGGCGGGCGTACAGGGCGCCGTAACCGAAGGGCTCGCCACCCGCGTCCGGCTGGGCGGCGAGGGCCGCGGCGGCGACCACCGCGTCCTGGTGCTCGCCCAGGACCTCCTGGACGGCCTTCATCCGCTCCGCGTACAGCTCGGCCGCCGGGCCGACCGCCGTGGCGGCGGTCTCGCCGGCGTAGCGGGCCCGTTTGGCGCACTTGCGGGCCTCGTGCAGCGCCCGGTCGCGGTCCTCCGGGTCGGCGGTGAGGGCGGCGTGGACCCGCTCGGCCGTGCGACGCTGCTCGCGGGCCGCGACCCGGGACAGCTCGGGGACGGCCGGACGGGCCGCACGCCGCCGCAGTGGCGGGTCGGCGAGCAGGGTGGTCAGGGCCTCGGCCAGAGCGCGGCGACGGGGGCTGTCCAGGGCCGCGACCACCTCGGGCCGGACCCGGCGGTACTCGGCCTCGCCCCACCGCTCCAGCGCGCCCGCGACCCGCTCCGGTCCGCACTCGGCCGGCAGCTCGCGGGCCTGAGTGGCCAGCCGCTCGGCGAGCACCTCGCGGTCCCGGGCGCGGCCCAGGGCGGCGCCCAGCCAGCGCAGGTCGGCGACGACACCGTCGGTGGTGCCGGGGGCGAGGAGCCGACGGAAGGTCCGCAGGGCGCTGCGCAGCCGCCGGCAGGCGACCCGCATCCGGTGGACCGCGTCGGGCTCGTCCGCCCGGACGGCCTCGTCCAGACCGGCCAGCACCACGGCCTGGGCCTCGATGCGGTCGAGCAGCACCTGTCCCACCGTGGTTTCGGGCCTCGCCATGTGCGTCCACCCCCTCGTCGGGGTCGCCGGGAACGCCTTCCAGGCTAGTCGCGCGCCGACGGCTGTCGACCCCGCTTGGGCCGCTGAGGGGACGTCATGCGAGCGCGAACGACCATGTGCCCTCGTGCCGGGCGTCAGTGCCATGGCATACTCCCGAGCGTGACGACCTCCACCCATGCGACCAGGGCCCTGCGGGCCGCGGTGTTCACCGCGCTCGCCGTGCCGATGGCCGCGTTGGGCCAGGTGGTCATCACCGGCCGCCCGCTGCCGCTGTCGCTGGTGGCCACGGCGAGCGTCGTCGTCTTCCTGGTCGTGGCCGCGCTGGCCGGCGGGGAGCGGCGGCTGCTGCACATCTCCGCTGTGATGGTGCCGGTCGAGCTGCTGCTCAACACCACCTTCAACCTGGGCCAGACCGGCTGTGGGCCGGTCCTGTCCGAGCACGTGTCCGCGCGCGGGGTGAACCTCCTGGTCTGCGGCGGCGGTTCGATGGACGGCTCGCTGCTGGGCGGCCCGCTGGGCCACGCCGGGCAGTTGGCGCCCGCCGCGACCCAGCTGCTGCTCCTGGTGGTGCACCTGGCGATCGCGCTGGCCGCCTCGGCCTGGCTGCGGCTGGGCGACGCGGCGCTGTCGGGCCTGGCCCGGGCGCTGCGCGCGCTGCGCCAGTCGCTGACCCGCCCGCTGCGGGCGCTGGTCGTCCTGCTGCTCCCCGCCCCGGCGCGCCCGGTGCTGCGGGTGCCGCTGCCGGTGTCGGACCGTGAGCGGCCGCGCCGCGAGGACGTGGTGCTGAGCCCGGCGCCCCGGCGTGGTCCGCCCTCCTTCGCGCCTGCCTGCTGACCCGGTCACGTACCGGGGTTCCGTCCCGTACGTCCCGTACATCCCGTACGCCCGCAGGCAGTGCGCACGACTCCCGCGTTCACCGACCCCGCCGCACCCGTGTGTGCGGCTCCCCGCGCGCACCCGCGCGCCGCGTACAGGAGTTGACTTTCCCGTGGCTCAGTCCCCGACCAAGCAGCAGGCCAAGCGCATCAGCGTCCGTGAGCGGATCCAGGAGGCACAGCGCCGCGAGCAGCAGGCGGCCAAGCGCCGTCAGCGGATCGTCGTGACCGTCTCCGCCGTCGTCGTCCTCGCCCTCGCGGGCGGTGTCGCGCTCGCGATCAACACGGGCTCGAAGAAGGACGACAAGGCCTCTGCGGCCTCCTCCGCCGCCCCGCTGGTCGTCCCGGCCAACGCCTCCGGCCCGGACGGCACGGTGATCACCTACGGCAAGGCCGACGCCCCGCACACCATGGAGGTGTACGAGGACTTCCGCTGCCCGGTCTGCAAGCACTTCGAGGCGGCGAACGGCCAGACCGTCAAGGAGATCACCCAGGAGGGCCAGATCAAGGTGGAGTTCCACCTGGCCGCCTTCCTCGACAAGAACCTCGGCGGCAAGGGCTCGCGCACCGCGCTGGCGGCGGCCGGCGCCGCGCTCAACGAGGGCGTGGACAAGTTCAAGGCGTTCCACGACGTGCTGTACGCCAACCAGCCGGACGAGCGCAGCGACGCCTTCGGCGACGTCAACCACCTCCTCGACCTGGCCGGCCAGGTGCCCGGGCTGAAGACGGACGCCTTCGTGAAGGCCGTCACCGACAAGACCTACGCGCCGTGGGCGGCGAAGGTCGCCGACGCGTTCAACGACAGCGGGGTGACGGGCACTCCGACGGTCAAGGTGGACGGCAAGCCGATCAACCTGTTCGCCGGCAACTCCGCCGCGACTCCGGAGCAGTTCACCGCGCAGGTCAAGCAGGCCGCCGGCCTCCAGTAGGCCGCACCGCACGGCACCACCGGCCCGGCCGAACTCCCGGCCGGGCCGGCCCTTCCGAGCCAGCCACCGGAGTGCTTCCATGACCGCCGCGACCACCGTTCACCTGTCCCGACCCGCCCCCGACGCCGCCGACGCCGGCCGAGCCGCGATCGGCGCGAGCCGGGCCTTCGCGATCCTGCTGTTCCTCGGCGGGCTGATCGGGCTGGCCGCCTCGGCCGTCCTGACCTTCGACAAGCTCCGCATCCTGGAGAACCCCTCCTACGTCCCCAGCTGCAACATCAACCCGGTGATCAGCTGCGGTTCGGTGATGCGCACCGAGCAGGCCTCGGTGTTCGGCTTCCCCAACCCGCTGCTCGGCCTGGCGGCCTTCGGCGCGCTGGCGGCGATCGGCGCGGGGCTGCTGGCCGGTGCCGCGTACCGGCGCTGGTTCTGGCTGGGCCTGCAAGGCGGGACGGTGCTGGGCGTCGTGTTCACGCACTGGCTGATCGTCCAGGCGCTGTACGACATCGGCGCGCTGTGCCCGTACTGCATGGTGGTGTGGGCGACGGTGGTGGCGCTGTTCTGGTACACCACCCTGCACAACCTGCGGACGGGCGTGATCCCGGTCGGGCCGAGGATGCGGGCGGTCGTCCGGGAGGCGGCACGCTACCACTGGGCGGTGCCCGTGCTGTGGGCGGCGGTGATCGCGCTGCTGGTCCTCAACCGGTTCTGGTACTACTGGAGCACCCTGGTCTGAGACCCGCTCACCCCACGTACCCCGCCGAGTGCAGCAGTGCGGCGACGCCGGTCCGCCGGGCCTCCAGGGCCCCGGTGAGCCGGCGCGCCGCGCAGGGGTGCAGCAGGGCGACGGCCCGGGCGGGGGTGAAGTACCCGTGGTCGGCGATCTCCTCGGCCTGGAGGCGGACCACCGCATTCGTCTCGACCGTGCCGCCGTCGAACATGAAGTGCACGGCCGGGTGGGCATGTCGGCCCTGGTCGGGGATCGCCTCGCGCCACTCCACCACCAGCAGCCGCAGTTCGCCCGCCACCAGCCCCGTCTCCTCCAGCAGTTCCCGCGCGGCGCACTCGGCGGGCGCCTCCCCCGGGTCCATCCCGCCGCCGGGGAACTGCCACTGGTCGCGGTAACTGGCCTGCAGCAGCAGGACCTTGCCCTGCTCGTCGGTGAGCAGCACGCTGCACCCGATGTAGGCGCGCACTATCCCGGCGAGCCACTCCTCCTCCGAGAGGACCCAGGTCTCCGTCATCGCGCCTCCTCCGCCGGGTGCTCCTGTCGCCGCCACCGTGCCCGATCACCGTCGCGCCAAAGGCGGTTCGCGCCTAATCCACCCGATCGGGTGCCAGGGCCCGCCTCCTGGGTCCCGAGCCCCAGGGCCTAACCGAACACCGCGCGCCGGAAGGCGTTGCGCAGGTCGGTGAGCGGCTGGGTGGTCCGGTCGTAGTGCACCTTGTTGGTGAGCAGCAGCGCCCAGCGGCCGAGCCGGCGGGAGACCCAGATGCCGGTGCCGGTGAAGCCGTAGTGGACGAAGGTGCCCTCGGCGGGTTCGGTGCCGGGGGCGTACAGCCAGGACAGCCCGCGGGCGGGGGCGAGGCCGCCGGTCTGCTCGCGCAGTGATTCGGTGATCCACGCTTCGCCCCAGGGCAGTTGGGGCGGCGGGGCGAGCAGGGCGGTGAGGAAGCGGGCGAGGTCGCGGGTGGTGGAGAAGGCCCCGGCGTTGCCGGAGACCCCGCCGAGCAGCCGGGCGGAGGGGTCGTGCACCACACCGCGCAGATGGGCGCCGACCGACTCCTCGTACTCGGTGGGCGCGGTACGGGCGGTCGCCGCGGTGTCGAGCGGGCCGTACCGGGTGTCGGCCATGCCCAGCGGCCGCCAGACCCAGCGCGCGGCGAGTCGGTCCAGCGGCGCGCCGCCGAGGTCCTCGACCAGGTAGGTGAGCAGCACGGCGGCGCGGTCGGTGTACTCGACGGCGGCACCCGGTTCGCGGTGCAGCGGGGCGGCGATCACCCCGGCCCGGATCGCCGCGAGGTCCCGCCCGTAGCGCCGCTCGAAGCGGGTGCGCGGGAGCATTCCGGCCGTGTGCGCGAGGAGTTGGCGAACCGTCACGGTTCCGGACGGGTGCCCCGCGGCGGGCTGCCACCAGCGGCCGAGCGGTTCGTCCAGTGGCAGCCGCCCGGACTGCCGCAGCACGCCCGCGCAGGGCCAGAGCGCGACGATCTTGGTGAGGCTGGCGAGGTCGTACAGCGTGTCCGGACCGGGCACGAGCTCCACGTACGGGCCCTGCCCGAGCACGCCGTGGCTGCCGCCGCCGAGCGTGCCGCCGGCGTCACCGACGGCCCAGACGGCGCCCGCGCCCACGGTGCGCACGCCGTCCCGGAGCAGTCGGTCCAACTCCCCGCCGGGCTCGGCCAGGGCGGGGAGTCGTTCGGCTTCGGGGGGTCGGTGGCTCACCACGGGTGTCTACCCGGCACGGCGGCCGCTCAGACCGCCTCGACGAGCTCCTTGCCGAGGCAGACGCTCAGCGGGTGGTCCTTGTAGATGCCGAACTTCCGGATCGCGACGTAGCCCTCGGACTCGTACAGCGCGATGGCCTCGGGCTGCTCGGTGCCGGTCTCCAGGATGAAGCGGGTGCGCGAGGCCTCGACGGCGGTCCGCTCCAGGCGGCGCAGCACCGCCCTGGCCAGGCCGCGGCCGCGGGCGTCGGGTATCACGAACATCCGCTTCAGCTCGGCGTCGCCGTCGCGCAGCCCGTCCGGCCCGGCCTGCTTGGCCCGCCAGCCGCCGCAGGCGACCGGGCGGCCGTCCAGGTAGGCGATCATGAACAGTCCGGCCGGCGCCTCGAAGTCCTCGGGGTGCATCACGGTGTCGTCCGGCTCGCCGTAACGGCGGACGTACTCCTGCTGGACCTCCGCCGACAGGGCCTGGGCGTCGGGGTGGGCGTAACCGGTGACGCGGAACTCGACGGTGCCGGTGTCCTTGATGGCGGTGCTCTCCATGGTTGGAAAGCCTACGGTCCCGCCTCAGCGACCCTCGAACCGGGCGAGCAGCTCGGTCTTGCCGAACATCGCGGCGGCCTCGACGGCGGAGGGGTAGCCGGCCTTCGGGTCGGCGCCACCGGCCAGCAGGGCGTCCACGACGTCCACGGTGCCCTTGAAGACGGCTCCGGCCAGCGGGGTCTGGCCCTTGTCGTTGGCACGGTTCGGGTCGGCGCCGCGCGCGAGCAGCGCCTCGACGGTGGCGGTGTGGCCGTGGTAGGCGGCCAGCATGACCAGGGTGTCGCCGCTGCCGTTGGTGAGGTCCGCGGAGACGCCCGCGTCGACGGCGGCGGTCAGGGTGTCGGTGTCTCCGGCCCGGGCGGCGTCGAAGAGCTTCCCGGCGAGCGCGATCACCTCGGCGTCGGGGGCATCGGTCATGGCGGGCTGCCTTTCCTGGGAACTGGCGAGGGAGCGGTGCGTACCGCACCGTATCGGCCGGCGCGAAACCGGGCCAGCCGGTGTCCGGATTCCGGATGACGGCCGGCCCCGGCGGGACACCCGGCCGCGCGGGTTGCGCAGCCGTTCGAGCGACTTCCCGGAGCCCCCGGAAAGCTCCCGCCCACTCCCCGGGAATGCCTCCCGCACCGAATCCGCGCGGCACAAGGCCCCACCCCGGCCGGTTCGCATACCCCCCGTCCGTTCTCCCGGGCGGCATTGAACGGCAGAACCACCCGTTTGCACCGTTCCATCAGCTATTACTTTTTGTCACGATTAGAGCACTTTAAGTAACACTGTCCCCGTCCCCTCCCCGAGGAGCAGAACGTGATCCTCAATGTCTCCGCGCTCGTCCTGTTCGGCACCGTCGCCTTTCTGTTTTTCCGCAGAGACGGCCTGAAGATGTCGCACGCCATCGTCTGCGCCCTCTTCGGCTTCTACATCGCCGGTTCCTCGATCGCCCCGAGCATCACGGCGGGCGGCGCCAGCCTGGCGAGCCTGCTCGGCGGCATCAAGTTCTAGGACCGCCACTCCCCGTACGGGCCCGGGCGCGGATCCCACCGCCCCGGGCCCCGTCGTACCCGAGCAGTCCTCCCTCACCCCACCCGTCCCACTCGCCCGGGGAGTCACGGAATGCCGCTCCACCGCCATCTCACCAAGGGCCGCGAGATCGCCCGAACCGCCGGGGACCACGCCTCCGACATGTTCGCCCCGCTCGCCGTGATCGGCCGGGGCCTGCGTCACCACGCCGACTGGGCCAGGACCCGCTGGCAGGCCACCCCGCAGGAGCGCCGCGGCCCGACCCTGTTCCTGACCGCCGCGACGCTGATCGGCATCTACCTGCTGCCGCACGGCCTGCTGTTCGCACTGATCGCCCTGATGGCCAGCTCCGCCTGGGCCGGCCGGCCCCCCAAGGCCGCGCCCGCCCCACCCGCGCCCGACGTCACCGAGATCAAGCTGAGCGCCCTCTACTCGGCGCTCACCCCGTACCTGGGCGGGCCCGAGGACGCCAACCCGCTGTACCACTTCGAGGGCAGCTACAAGAGCGCCTTCAGCTCCTGGGAGTTCGACGGCGAGGGCCGGCTCTCCCGGCTGGAGCTGGGCTACCCGGCGTACTTCACCGACACCGAGCCGGCCGCCCGCGCACGGATCGAGCAGGTCGTCCAGGGCAAGGCCGGGCGGGCCCGGGAGTACCGCTTCGACTGGGACGAGGAGTCCAACCGGCTGCGCATCGCCGCGCTGACACCGCTGGCCACCGACATCGTCGCCCAGCACTTCGTGGCCGCCCCGGGCGAGATCGTGCTCGGCTTCACCGACGAGGACGGCACCGCCCGCACCATCCCGGTCAGCCAGGGCGGCACCACCGCCCAGCAGCCGCCGGTGGTCTGGCGCACCGGCCCGCGCTCCTCCGAGCCGCACCTACTGGCCCTCGGGGTCGCCGGCTACGGCACCTCCAGCCTGCTGCGCTCGCTCGCGCTCCAGGCCCTCCCGTACGCCGACCTGGTGGTGATCGACGGCGCCGGCACCGGGGAGCACGCCTGCCTGGTGAACCGGCCCGGCGTGTACACCGTGGAGACCAGTCTGCACGGCGCGCTGGCCGCGCTGGAGTGGGCCGCCGGGGAGACCGACCGCCGGCTCGCCGCGCTGAACGCCGCCCGGCACGCCGGGACCGCCCCGCCGGAGGACGCCACCCGGCCGCTGTGGCTGCTGCTGGACCACCCGACCGAGCTGAGTGAGCTCGCCCACGCCGAGGGCCGCCCCGACCCCCAGGACCTGCTGGAACTGCCACTGCGGCACGGCCGGGCCGCCCGGGTCACCGTGGTGATCGCCGACGACATCGAGGCCCGGGACCGGCTCACCCCGACCGTCCGGGCCACCACCCGGGCCCGGGTGGTGCTCGGCCCGGCCGGACCCGAGGAGGGCCACGCCGCACTCGGCGCACCGCTGGACATCGCGCCCGCCGCGCACGCCCCGATCGGCCGCGGCTACGCCCGGATCGGCAACGGCGCCCCGGTCCGGCTCCAGGTGCCCACCACCGTCGACCCGCTGGACGACGAGGCCCCGCCGCAGCTGCGGGACGCGGTGATCGCCCTGCTGCCGCACCGCGACAGCCGGACCGAGGCCGTCCCGGGAACGCCGCCCCGTCCGGAGCACCCGCCGACGATCCCGGCCGACGGGGCGCCCGGAGCCCACCCGGTCGACCTCGGCAAGGCCGAGCCGATGATCCGTTCCCGACCGATCTCCTGAACACGGGGAAGAGGGGGCGGCGACGGCCGTCGAATCCCGTCCCGGTAGGCTCGACACGGAAAGGCCGACCGATCACCGGATGTGAAATAGGTGACACCTGGGGTGATATCACCGGCCAGATGTGACAAATCGGGCGCTGGTGGGTACAAACAGGGGCGGCACGACAGACGACGCATGTCCCGGGACGGGAATCTTCGTCGGAAGCCGAGCGTTGACCGAACGACGAAGAACAGCGACCACTAGTCCTGTGGGCCATAAGCCCGGGAGGCACGATTCATGAGCGAGCGAGCTCTCCGCGGCACGCGACTCGGGGCCACTAGCTACGAGACCGACCGTGGTATCGATCTGGCTCCCCGCCAGACCGTCGAGTACGCATGTCAGAACGGACACCGTTTCGAGGTTCCTTTCTCGGTCGAGGCGGAGATCCCCGCGACCTGGGAATGCCGCTTCTGTGGGCAGGAGGCGGCACTTCTCGACGGTGACGAGCCGGAGGAGAAGAAGGTCAAGCCCACGCGCACCCATTGGGACATGCTGATGGAGCGCCGGACGCGCGAGGAACTGGAGGAGGTGCTGGCCGAGCGGCTGGCCGTGCTCCGCTCCGGCGGGATGAACCTCGCGGTGCACCCGCGGGACACCCGCAAGAGCGCCTGACACACCTCTCTCCCGCCGCTGGGCGGGAGGACGCGAAAAGGGACCCTGGCCACCAGGGTCCCTTTCGCGTTGTCCGGGGTGTCCGGAGCGGTACTGCCCTGGAGCGGTACGGGCCGGGAACGGCAACGGGCCGCCCGGTCGGGCGGCCCGTGCCGGTCCGTGCGGCTCAGCCGGTGATCGGCGGGCGGTAGGTGGTGTCCGGGCCCTGCGGGCCGCGCGGGCCGGCGTCCGGCTCGACCACCTCGCCCTGGATCACCTTGCCGTCCGGTCGGTGGATGCGTATCTGCTCCTGCAGCCGCATCGCGTCCGCGAACGGGTCGGCGCCGACGGTGGAGGTGCTGCGCAGCGCCTTGTCCGCGATCCGGCGCCCGGCGGCCCGCCACAGCGCCCGGGTGGGCGGGAGCAGCAGGGTCAGGGCGATCAGGTCCGACAGGAAGCCGGGGATGATCAGCAGCAGCCCGGCCAGCACGGTCATGCTGGTGCCGGTCTGCGGCTGCTGGGACTGCGGGTTCTTGCTCTGTTCGATGGCCGCCGACAGCGCCTTCAGCCCGGCCCGCTTGATCAGCGAGCCGCCGATCACCCCGCCGGCGATGAGCAGCAGCAGGACGGCGAAGCCGCCCAGCCACGAGCCCACCAGGACCAGCAGCCAGATCTCCAGCACCAGCCAGGCGGTGATCAGCAGCGGCAGCACCCGTCGGAGCCTGCTCCGCGGGGCCGGACGCGTGGGGGTAGCTTGCTGGGTCACGGTACGAATCCACTCCAAGCGGTGCTCTGCGCGCCGCACGGGGGGTCCGGGCCGGCTACGGCACCACCTGGTCCAACGATTCCCCGGCGGCGGGTGTTCCGGCGCCGGCCTTCTTGCGGCGGCCGACCAGCACGGCGGCGCCGCAGGCCAGCAGGCCGCCGATCGCCAGCGTCCACTCCGGGGCGGCGCCGACCTCGTCGGCCACCGTGGTGCCGTCGCGCAGCGGGACGGTCGCGGACAGTTCGGCCGGGGTCAGCTCCTGGGTGCGCTGCTCGACCGTGCCGTCCGGGGCGATCACCGCGCTGATACCGCTGGTGGCGGCGATCAGGACGGCCCGGCCGTGCTCGACCGCGCGCAGCCGGCTCATCGCGAGCTGCTGCTCGGGCTGGCCGGTCTCGGCGTAGGTCGCGTTGTTGGTCTGCACCACCAGGACGCGGGCGCCGCTGTCCACGGTGTCCCGGACGATCTCGTCGTAGGCCACCTCGAAGCAGATCACGTCGCCGATCTTCGCCGGGCCGAGCTGCATCACGCCGTTGTGGTCGCCCGGGTAGAAGTCGCGGGCGACCCGCTGGAGGCGGGTGATCACCTTCATCAGCTGGGCGCGGAACGGCACGTACTCGCCGAAGGGGACGGGGTGCTGCTTGGTGTAGGAGGCGCCGGGGCCGGTGACCGGGTCCCAGACGATGCCCTCGTTCTGGACGTGCTGGGCGTCCGGGCCGTCCACCAGGGTGCCGACCAGGGTGGGCACGCCGACGGCCTGGACCGCCTCGTCGATGCGCTGGCGGGCCAGCGGGTCGCTGAACGGGTCCAGGTCGGAGGAGTTCTCCGGCCAGATCACGACGTCGGGGCGCGGGAGCTTGCCGGCCTGGATGTCGGCGGCCAGCCGCTCGGTGGCCGAGGCGTGGTTGTTGAGGACCATCATCGGGCGACCGAGGAAGTCCATGCCCGGGTTGGGCACGTTGCCCTGGACGATGGCGACCTTGACGGTGTCGTTCGCGGCGGTCGGCACCGGCACGAGGTAGCCGGCCAGCAGCGCGGCCACCGCGCCGAGCGCCGCCAGCGCGGCCGCCCTGGGGGCCTTGTGCGGACCGCGCAGGCGCAGCGCGGCCCAGGCCAGCAGGGTGCCGGAGAGGGCGACGGCGAAGGTCACCAGCGGCGCGCCGCCGATCGCTGCCAGCGGGGTGAACGGGGTGGCGGTGTTGGCGAAGGCGAGCCGGCCCCAGGGGAAGCCGCCGAGCGGCAGCCGGTCGCGCGCCCACTCCTGGGTGATCCACAGGCAGGCCGCCCAGAGCGGCCAGCCGGGCAGCCGGGAGGTGAGCGCCAGCGCGCCGCCGAGCAGGGCCAGGAACAGCGCCTCGACGACGGACAGGCCGACCGTAGCGTCCCAGCCGACCACCCGCAGCCAGCTGAGCAGCATCAGGAAGAACGGCAGGCCGAAGGCGAAGCCCGTCCACAGGCCCTGGCGGAAGGTGCGGCCGCGGGTGAGCAGCGAGAGCGCGGCGACGCCGAGCAGCGACAGCGGCCAGAGGTCGTAGGGCGGGAAGGCCAGCGCGAGCAGCAGGCCGGCCAGTGCGGCGAGGCCGGTCCGGGGCAGCCCGGCGCGGACCTTGGCGAGCGCGCGGGCGGCGCGGCCGGGCTTGCCGGGTGTGGGGGCCGGGTCCTGCGGCTCCGGAGCGGTCCCGGACCGCTCCTGGGTGACGGGCATGGCCACCGGCGCACCATCTTCCTGGGGCTTGCTGTTCGGACGCTGTCCGAAGAAGGTACCCCGGAAGGTCGGTGTCGCGTGAGGTCAGGGTGGTACGGTCCGCCCCCGGTCCGCCCCCTCTCCGGCCCCCTCTCTCCGGTCCCCTCTCCGGCCCCCTCCGCCGGGCCCGCCCGCGCCCGGATCAGCGCTCGGCGTAGCGGACGTCGCGCAGCGGCCAGTGCTCGGCGAGCCAGCCGGAGACGGCCCGGTACAGCGGGGCGTCCAGCTCGGCGCGGTCGGCCCGGACCCAGGAGCTGACCGAGACCACGGACGGGTCCTCGCGGTCCGGGTACATGTAGACGCAGCCGATCACCTCGTCCCGGTCCGGTTCCAGGACGGTGTAGGTGAAGCCGGTGCGGGCCTCGAAGTCGGCGGCGTGGCGGCGCAGGTCGTCGAGGTTGCGGTCGAGCGGCATTCCGCCCGCGGGCGGCCAGCCGCGGCCCGCCCAGCCGGGGGTGGCGCGGATGTGGTCGATGCTGCCGGTCCACGCGGCGTGGTCGGAGTCGTTGTGCTGCTCGCCCAGGGGCTCCAGGCGGAACTCCGGGGCGAGCAGCTCGCGCGGGACGGTGAAGTCGGCGGGCACCAGGGGGTCGGTCGTCATGGTGAGCAACCTAAGCGCGCCGGGCCCGCCGGCTCATCCGGTTTGGCGCTGGTGCACGGTGCGGCCGCGGACCACGGTGCGCAGGCAGGTGGGCAGCTCGCGGCCCGGGGTGAGGTCGGGCAGGCCGGGGGTGCCGGAGCGCGGGTCGGTGGACCAGCCGGCCACCCGGGCGTCGGGGGCCTGGACGACCAGTTCCTCGGCGGCCCAGATCGCGTAGCTGGCGACCGCGCCGGGGACCAGCACGCCGTCCTGGTCGCGGCCGATCGCGCGCCAGCCGCCGCGGGTGTGGGCGGTGAAGGCGGCGCGGACCGAGATCCGGTGCTCCAGGTTCTGGTGGAAGGCCGCCGCGCGGATGGTGCCCCAGGGGTCGAGCGGGGTGACCGGGGCGTCCGAGCCGAAGGCCAGCGGGACGCCGGCCCGCAGCAGGGCGGCGAAGGGATTGAGCGCGGCGGCCCGCTCGGTGCCCAGGCGCTGCACGTACATGCCGTCCGGGCCGCCCCAGGCGGCGTCGAAGGCGGGCTGGACGGAGGCGGTGAGGCCGAGCTCGGCGAAGGCGGCGATGGCCTTGTCGTCCAGGGCCTCGGCGTGCTCGACGCGGTGGCGCAGGGCCTTGACCCGGCCGGCGCCGACCCGTTCGCCGGCCGCGCGGACGCCCTCGACGACCGCCGCCACGGCGGCGTCGCCGATGGCGTGGAAGCCGGCCTGCAGCCCGGCCTCGGTGCAGGCGGCGACGTGGTCGGCGACCTGCTCGGCGCTCAGGTAGGCAGTGCCGGTGTGCTCGGCGTCGGCGTACGGGGTGTGCAGGCAGGCGGTGCGCGAGCCGAGCGCGCCGTCCACGAAGAGGTCGCCGCCGGCACCCACCGCGCCGAGTCGGCCGGCGGTCTCGATGCCGCCCAACTCGCCCCAGTAGCCGAAGACTTCGGGGCCCTCGCGGTCGGCGGCCAGCTCCAGCAGGGCGGCCAGGTCGGCCTCGGAGGAGATCTCCGGGCCCGCGCACTCGTGCAGGGCGCCGATGCCGAGTTCGGCGGCGCGCGCGAGGGTGGCGCGCTGGGCGCGGCGGCGCTGCTCGGGGGTGAGGTGGGCGAGCGCGGTCTGCCGGACGGCGTGGTGGGCGTCCTTGGTGAGCGGACCCTCGGCGTCGAAGCCGGGCCGCTCGGTGAGGCCCTCGGCGAGGGTGCGCAGCGCGGTGGTGGCGAGCGCGGAGTGCACGTCGGTGCGGGAGAGGTAGAGCGCGGCGCCGCGGGCGGCGTCGTCGAGCTCGGCGAGCGTGGGCGGGCGGCCCTCGGGCCAGCCGCTCTCGTCCCAGCCGTGACCGATCAGTACCCCGCCGGACTCGGGCCGGGCTTCGACGTAGGCGGTGACGGCCGCCAGGGTGGCGGCCAGCGAGGGGCTGCCGGTGAGGTCGAGGCCGGTGAGCGCCAGACCGGTGGAGGTGGCGTGGACGTGGGCGTCCACGAAGGCGGGGGTGACCAGGGCGCCGTCCAGCTCGACGATCTCGTCCGCGGTGGCGGCGTACGCCTCGGCGGCGCCGTCGCTGCCGACCCAGGCGATGTGCTCGCCCTCCACGAGCATCGCGGTGGCGAAGGGATCGGCGGGGCTGTAGACGGCGCCGCCGCGCAGCAGGACGGTTCGTGGGGTGCGTTCGGTCATGCCGCTAAGTCTGCACCCCACCGGTTCGACCTCAGAGCTTCGGGGGTCGGGCCTCGTAGGGGGTGGAGAGCACGACGGTGGTGCGGGTGGAGACGCCGGCGGCGCTGCGGATGCGGGCGAGCAGGTCCTCCAGGTCGCCGGGGGCGCCGACACGCACCTTGAGGATGTAGTTCTCGTCGCCGGCGACGCTGTGGCAAGCCTCGATCTCGGGCAGGCCAGCCAGTCTCTCCGGGGTGTCGTCCGGGGCGCTGGGGTCGAAGGGTTTGACCGAGATGAACGCGGTCAGCGCCAGGTCGACGGCGTCGGGGTCGATGATCGCGGTGTAGCCGCGGATCACCCCGCGCTGTTCGAGGCGGCGCACCCGCTGGTGCACCGCCGAGGTGGACAGGCCGGTGGCCTTGCCCAGGTCCGTGTAGCTCATCCGGCCGTCCTCTAGGAGCAGCTGGACGATGCGTTGGTCGAGATCCTCCACAGTGCGCAAACCTACCCGCTGGGGAGTACGGGGGCGCACGCGGTGGCGCATCGCCCCGAGCCGAAGGGCGTGCCGGTGCCGAAAGCGACGGGCGACGAGTAGAGGACGAGCGCCGGAGGGTGGACCCCTTCTGCCCGAGGGCGGGCAAGGAGGGTGCACGTCGGCGCCGGGTCAAGGGCGCACGGAGGCGAGCGGGCGGATCACTGGAAGGCCTGCAGGTGTCAGACAGGCAAGTGCCGGATGAATGTGGCGCGCGGTGTGGCCAAGGACACACCCGGTGCATCACGGTGCACATCACCGCAGGGTTATGAGCCCGAATCACAGGGAAGTGCTGGTTGTGGCCCTGAGCGACCACGCCGGGCCCGATCCTAGGGGGATCCTCATGCCTGCTACTGACCAGCGCGTGCTGGGCGCCGACGAGACCGACGATATGACCGGCCGCGACGACCTCGCGGTCGACCACGCGCCGGGCAGCGACCCCGTCGAGGTCGAGACCTGGGACGTCTTCCGGGTCCACTGCCCCGAGTGCCGCCGTCCGATCGCCCTGGTGGCGGACGAGGAACGGCTGCCGCAGCACGCCCTGCTCCCCACCGCCTGGAATCCCTTCGCCCCCGCGATCTGCCCGGGTTCGGGTGCGCCGACCGACGACCTGGCGGAGGTCGAGGAAGCGGAGGACGCCGAGTCGGCCGGCTTCAACGCGCTGTTCAAGCTCCCGAGCGAGCTCGACTGGCGCACCCAGCCGTTCTCGCACGCGCTGGTGCACCGTCCGGCGCGGGGCGCGGCCGGTCAGGCCCAGGCCGCGCGGCCGGTCACGACGGTCATCCCGGAGCAGCGCCGGCGGCTGGTGCGGCGCTGACCGCCGCCCGCCGTACGTGAATTGACGCTCGGTCGAGAACGCCTGCGGCCGTCACTCCGCACCCTGGAGTGACGGCCGCAGGCCGTATCGGGGAAGGTTCGTCAGGCCTTCGTGAGGTGACGGCCGATCACCAGCCGCTGGATCTGGTTGGTGCCCTCGACGATCTGCAGCACCTTGGCCTCGCGCATGAAGCGCTCGGCCGGGAAGTCCTGGGTGTAGCCGTAGCCGCCGAGCACCTGGACGGCGTCGGTGGTCACCCGCATCACCGTGTCGGTGCAGAACAGCTTGGCCATCGCCGCCTCCTTGGAGAACGGCCGGCCCGCGTCCCGCAGCCGCGCGGCGGACAGGTAGAGCGCGCGCCCGGCCTCGATCTGGGTGGCCATGTCGGCGAGCATGAAGGACAGGCCCTGGAACTCGGCGATCGGGCGGCCGAACTGGCTCCGGGTGCGTGCGTAGTCCACCGCGAGGTCGAGCGCGGCCTGGGCGACGCCGATCGCGCAGGCGGCGATGCCGAGACGGCCGGAGTCCAGCGCGGCGAGCGCGATCTGGAAGCCCTGGCCCTCCTCGCCGATCAGCCGGTCGCGGGAGACCCGGGCACCGTCGAAGTGCAGCTGGGCGGTCGGCGAGGAGCGCATGCCCATCTTGTGCTCCGGCGGCGCGGCCGACAGGCCCTGCTGGGCGCCGGGGACGAGCAGGCAGCTGATGCCCTTGGGGCCCTCGACGCCGGTGCGCACCAGGGCGCTGTAGAAGTCGGCCTGCCCGCCGTGGGTGATCCACGCCTTGGTGCCGTTGACGACGTACTCCTCGCCGTCCAGGTCGGCGCGGGTGCGCAGGGCGGCCGCGTCCGAGCCGGACTGCGGCTCGGAGAGGCAGTAGGCGCCGAGCTGCTCGCCGGAGAGCATGCCGGGCAGCCACTGCTCGCGCTGCTCGTCGCTGCCGAAGGTGGCCAGCGCATGGCAGGACAGGGTGTGCACGCTGACACCGAGGCCGACGGCCAGCCAGCCGGCCGCGAGCTCCTCCAGCACCTGCAGGTACACCTCGTACGGCTGCTCGCCGCCGCCGTACTTCTCGTCGTACGGGAGGGACAGCAGGCCGGCCTCGCCGAGGGTGCGGAAGACCTCCCGGGGGAAGCGGCCGACGGCCTCGTCCTCCGCCGCGCGCGGCTGCAGCTCGCGCTGGACCAGGTCCCGGGTGAGGCTCAGCAGCTCGCGGGCCTCCTCGCTCGGCAGCTGGCGCTCCACGGCTTTCACGGGGGAGGGGGTCATGGCGGCGGTCGCCTCCTCGATCGGGCACCGGACCGAGGGTGTCGGCTGGTCCGGCGCGGGGTGTGGCAGGTCTGCCCGACCGGCACCGGGTTGCGGTGAACGGCCGTTCACAGGCTTGGCGAAGGCGAGTATGCCCGAAACCCGCGCCGCCGTCACGACCAGCACAGATGAACTGTCCGCAGTGGTGGGCTACGGCACCGTAGGGTTGACGTTGTGGCTGTTTCCGGAACCCTCCCCTCCCCCCGTACGCCCGCGACCGGCGATCCGCTGACCTCGCTCGCCGCCGAGCTGCGCGCGCTGCCGCCCTCCTGCGGACCGGTGCGGCTGGTCGCGGTGGACGGGCACGCGGGCTCCGGCAAGACGACCTTCGCCGGGCGGCTGGCGGCGGCGCTCGACGGGGCTCCGGTGGTCCACCTCGACGACCTGGCCACCCACACCGAGTTCTTCGAATGGACCGGGCGGCTGCGCGAGCAGGTGCTGGAGCCGCTGGCGGCCGGCCGGGACGCCTCGTACCGGGTGTACGACTGGACGCTGTGCCGCTTCGCGGCCACCGCCGCGGTGCCGGCCGCCCCGGTGGTGCTGGTGGAGGGGGTCGGCGCGGGGCGCCGGGAGGTGCGCCCCCGGCTGGCCCGGGTGATCTGGATGGAGCTGGACGCCGTCGCGGCCCGGCGGCGCGGCGAGGAGCGGGACGGTCCGGAACTGGCCGAGTTCTGGGCCGGCTGGGCGCGGGCGGAGGCGGCGCACTTCGCCGGCGACCCGAGCCGCCCGTACGCCGCCACGCGCGTGGACGGGGTGACCGGACGGATCCTGCCGGGTACCGTCGGTGAACCTTCAACAAGCCCTTGACCTGCGACATCACCAGGATCTAGGTTCTCCTCAGCCGCCGGAACGCACTGTTCCGGCCGCCTCGGACCCGACGTCCCCGGCTTGTTCCCCCGTGAGCCGGGGGCGTCGTCCGGTCCGCTCCCACGTTGCGTCCCGCCGTCGGCGTTGCCCGGCTTTTCAGCCATCCGACCGCTCAACGACCGTGTACGCGATCCCATTTGACCCCGTACGGCACCCTTCCGGATCAGCCCCGCGCCGGTACGATTCCTGGCAGGCGCATATGCGCCCCGGGGGCTTCCGACCACCGGCCCGGCAACGCTGAGGCGAACCGCCGGCCGAGCCCCGGGCCACACCGCGGGGGGCGTGAGTGACGACGGTGGACAGTTCCGACAGCACGGCGGGCGGCCCGGACCGGCTCGCCGACCGCGCCTGGCTGCGTGCCATGGACGCCTACACGGCCGGCGCCTACGCCCGCGCCGAGGAGGAGTTCCGGGCCGCCGTCCGGCTGGACCCGGGCATGGCCGACGCCTGGCTCGGCCTGCACGCCCTGCGCAGCGACACCTCGGCGGCCCTGCTGGCCATGTACCGCCACCAGAAGCGCTTCGGCGAGCAGCGGCGACTGCACCGGCGCCCGCTCAGCTCCTGGTACTGGCTGGGCTGGTGGGTGCAACCCGTCCTGGAGGACGCCCGCGACCTCGCGCTGGCGCACGCCTCGCACTGGCTGGACGGCCGCCACCTGGCCGAGCTGGACCGGGCACTGGAGCAGTGCCCGGCGCCCAGCGAGGACCCGTCCGCCCAGTTCCTGTACGCCTGCCGCTCCTATCTGCTCAAGGACTGGGAGCAGCTGATCCGGGACACCGACCACCTGCTGGACGACCCACTGCTGGGCATAGAGGCCGGGCTGTTCGCCGGGATGGCGCGGGTCCGCCTCGACATGTGCGCCCAGGCGCAGGCGCCGCTGGCCGCCTCGCTGGCGCGCTGCCGCTCCGAGCAGCCGCAGCGCAAGGAGCTGCGGTACTGGCTGGCCCGGGCGTACGAGGGGGCCGGACGCAGTGCGGCGGCACTGCCGCTGTACCGGGCGGTGCACCGGGCGGATCCGGCGTTCATGGACACCGCGACCCGGCTGGCGGCCATCGCGGCGGAGGACGCGCTCGCGGACGGGCTGCTGGCGGGCGGGCTCTCGGGCGGGGCGGAGACGACCGGGCCGGGGTACCGGGACGACACCGGGTACGCCGAAGGGCCGTTCTACGGTGAGGAGTTCGGGACCGGGACGGCCGCGCCGGGAGGCGGGCCCTCGGTCGACGCGAGCCTGGTGGACGGCGTCACCGGCGGCGTCGCGGACGGCATCGCGGACGGCGCTCCGGCCGGGCCGACGGGCGGCAGCGCTCCGCAGGCGGCCGGGGAGCGGTCCGGCTCGGGCCTCCCGGCCGGCCCCGCCGCACCCGTCCCGCTGCCGGTCCGCGGCGCGGCGCAGCCCCGGGTCGCGCCCGAGCCCGCGCCCGCCCAGCCGGAGGGCGACGAGCGGGAGTTGGACGCGGCACTGGCCGAACTCTCACTGATGGTGGGCCTGGAGCCGGTGAAGCGACAAGTACGGGCGCTCTCGGCCCAGTTGAGAATGAGCCGGCTGCGCGCCGAACAGGGCCTGCCGGTCCAACCACCGAAGCGGCACTTCGTCTTCTCCGGCCCCTCCGGCACCGGCAAGACCACCGTGGCGCGGATCCTCGGCCGGGTCTTCCACGCCCTCGGCCTGCTCTCCGGCGACCACCTGGTGGAGGCCCAAAGAGCCGACCTGGTCGGGGAGTTCCTCGGCCAGACGGCCGTCAAAGCGAACGACCTGATCGACTCCGCGCTGGACGGCGTGCTGTTCATCGACGAGGCGTACAGCCTCTCCAACTCCGGCTACACCAAGGGCGACGCGTACGGCGACGAGGCGCTGCAGGTGCTGCTGAAGCGGGCCGAGGACAACCGGGACCGGCTGGTGGTGATCCTGGCCGGCTACCCCGAGGGGATGAACCGGCTGCTCGCCACCAACCCCGGCCTCAACTCCCGCTTCACCACCCGGGTCGACTTCCCCAGCTACCGCCCGAACGAGCTGACCGCGATCGGCGCGGCACTGGCCGGCCGGGACGGCGACGGCTGGGACGACGACGCGGCCGAGGAGCTGGCCAGCATCTGCACCCACGTGGTGCGCGAGGGCTGGATCGACGAGCTGGGCAACGGCCGGTTCATCCGCACCCTGTACGAGAAGTCCTGCGCCTACCGGGACCTGCGGCTGTCGCTGCTGCGCGAGCCGCCGGGCCGGGAGGACCTGGCGACGCTGCGGCTCCCGGACCTGGTGCAGGCCTACGGGGAGCTGATCGACGGCCGGGGCTGACGACCGGCTCCCCCTCCCACCGGCTCCCCTACGACCCGCTCCCCCCTCCCACCCGCTCCCCCTACGACCTCACCCCTGGAGCAGCCTCGCCTCGCGCTCCGGGTCGAGCCCGACGTTCGGCCGGTCGGCGCGCAGGGGGGCGTCACCGCCGATGGAGCGCAGCCAGGCCCAGGTGTCCTCGACCGTCTCGGCGACCGGGCGGCAGCGCAGCCCGGCGTCGACCGCGCGGGCGACCGAGGCACCGTGCAGGAAGTCGTACAGCTCGCCGGGCGGGAGCCAGATCGGCAGCTCGGTCCACGGCTCGACGCCCGCCGCGAGGATCCGCTCCGGGTCGGTCCAGCGCAGCTCGGCGTCCGAGCCGGTGGTCCGGACGCAGGCCGCCAGCAGTTCGCCCATGGTGGTGTGGCCGGCGAGGCTGACCACGTTGTACGGGCCGCCCAGGCGGGCCGCCACCGCGTCCAGGGTCCAGATCGCGAGGTCGCGGGCGTCGATGTACTGCAGCGCCGTGTCGCGCGGGCCGGGGGCGAGCACCGGTCCGCCGCGGGCGATCCGGTTCAGCCACCAGGGCAGTCGGCCGATGTTCTCGTACGGGCCGAGGATCAGCCCGGCCCGGACCAGCAGGGCGCGCCCGTCGTACTCCGCCTCCAGGGCCAGTTCGGCGCCGCGCTTGGCCTCGGCGTAGGCCACCGCGCCGGTCAGGTCCGGGGAGGAGGGGACCACCGGCGCCGTCTCGTCCGCCCCGGCCCGCAGCGGGTGGTCGTACACCGACCGGCTGGAGACGTACGCGTAGTGGCCGACCCGGCCGGCCAGCCGCCGGGCGCTGTCGCGCACCGCCGCCGGGGCCCAGGACCAGGTGTCCACCACCGCGTCCCACTCCCCCGTGGCGAGCGCCGCGAGGCCGTCCTCGGCCGTGCGGTCGCCCGCCAGCACCCGCACACCCTCGGGCGCGGGCCGGGTACCGCGGTTGAGGGCGGTCACCTCCCAGCCCCTGGCCAGGGCCTCCTCGGCGACGGCGCGTCCGACGAACTCGGTTCCACCCAGCAGCAGAAGTCTCATGCCGACCACCCTGCTCCGAGGGTGGCCGGCATGGGAACCGCTGAACGCTCTGGGCGGAATCGCCGCTGGCGGACACGCCGTCAGCGAAAGCGGGAACCTCAGGCAGTGGTGCGGTGGTCGGGGTCGTGCATCTCGCCGACCAGCTCCTCCAGCACGTCCTCCAGCATCACCACGCCCGTCGTGCGGCCGTCCTGGTCCAGCACAGCAGCCAGGTGGCAGGTGGCCCGGCGCATCGCGCCGAGGGCGTCGTCCAGCGGGAGGCCGCCGCGCAGCACCGTGATCGGCCGCCACAGGCGGGCCGGGACGGGCGCCGACGGGTCCTCCACGTCGAGGATGTCCTTGAGGTGGAGGTACCCGAGGTAGCCGTGGCCGGCCGGGTCGCCGTCGGTGACCGGGAAGCGCGAGAAGCCGGTGCGCAGGGCGAGCGCCTCGACCTCGGCGGCGGTCATCTTGGGGTCCACGGTGACCAGTTCCTCCGGCCGCAGCAGCACGTCGGTGACCGGTCGCCGGCCCAGCTCCAGGGCGTCCTCCAGACGCTCCTGCCGATCCTCGTCGAGCAGGCCGGCGTCCCGGGAGTCGACCAGCAGGTACATCAGCTGCTCGGTGGTGAAGACCGACTCGACCTCGTCCTTGGGCTCGACCCGGAACAGCCTCAGCACGCCGTTGGCGGAGGCGTTGAGCAGCCGGATCACCGGGGCGAGCCAGCGGGCCAGCCGGTCCAGCGGCGGGCCGAGCCAGAGCGCGGCCTTCTCCGGTCCGGCCATGGCCATGTTCTTCGGCACCATCTCGCCCATCACCATGTGGAGGAAGACCACGACGGCGAGCGAGATCCCGTAGGAGAGCGGGTGCATCAGGCCGGACGGGACGCCGATCGCGTGGAACGGACCCTCCAGCACGGCGGCGATGGTCGGCTCGGCGAGCGCACCGAGGCCCAGCGAGCAGACGGTGATGCCGAGCTGGGCGGCGGCCAGCATCGCGGAGACGTTGGACAGCCCGTGCAGCACGACGCGGGCGCGCTTGTGCCCGGCCTCGGCGAGCGGCTCGATCTGGCTGCGACGCACCGAGACGACGGCGAACTCGGCGCCGACGAAGAAGGCGTTGCCGAGCAGCAGCAGGAGGGCGAGGCCCAGTTGCAGCACGGTCATCGGGTCCCCTCCTCGTCCTCGCCGAACAGCGCGGACACGGAGGTGCGCTCCACCCGGACCTGGCTGGTGCGGTGCCGGTCGACGCCGGTCACGGTGAACCGCCAGCCGGGGAGCCCGGCCTGCTCGCCCACCTCGGGGAGCTTGCCGAGCAGGTCGGCGACCAGGCCGGCCAGGGTCTCGTACGGGCCGTCGGGGGCGTTCAGGCCGATGGTCTCCAGCTGGTCGAGCCGGGCGCGGCCGTCGGCCTCCCAGGCGGGCCGGCCGTCGACGGCCGGCAGCGGAAGCAGCTCGGGCCGGTCGGCCGGGTCGTGCTCGTCCTGCACCTCGCCGACGATCTCCTCGACGATGTCCTCGACGGTGACGACGCCGGCGGTGCCGCCGTACTCGTCGACCACGATGGCCATCGGCTGGAGGCGGCGCAGCTGGTCGAGCAGCCGTTCGGCGGGCAGGGTCTCGGGCACCAGCAGCGGCGGCGAGGTCAGCTCGGCCACCCGCACCAGGCCGCGCCGGGCGGCCGGGACGGCCAGGGCGTCCTTGAGCGTCACGATGCCGGTGACCTCGTCCAGGCTGTCGCTGTAGACCGGGAAGCGGGACAGGCCGGTGGCCCGGGTCAGGTTGATGACGTCGGAGGCGGTGGCGTCGCGCTGGAGGGCGGAGACGTCGACCCGCGGGGTCATCACGGACTCCGCGGTCAGCTCGCCGAGACCCAGGGTGCGGACGAACAGGGCCGCCGACTCCTCGTCTATCGCGCCGGCCTTGGCCGAGTGACGGGCCAGCGAGACCAGCTCGGCCGGGGTCCGGGCGTGCTCCAACTCCTCGTGCGGCTCGATGCCGAAGGCCCGGACGGTCTTGTCGGCGGCGCCGTTCAGGAAGCTGATCAGCGGGCGGCAGACGAAGGAGAAGGCCATGTGCGGGGCGGCGACCGCGCGGCCCACCTGGAGCGGGCGGGAGATCGCCCAGTTCTTCGGGACCAGCTCGCCGATCACCATCTGGACGACGGTCGCCAGCACCATGCCGACCACCACCGCGGCGCCGCGGGCGACCGGGTCGGGCACGCCGATGCCCGCCATCACGGGCCTGAGCAGGGTCGACAGGGCCGGCTGGGCGAGCATGCCGACCACCAGCGAGGTGATGGTGATGCCCAGCTGGGCGCCGGAGAGTTCGAAGGAGAGGTGCCGCAGGGCCCTGGCGACCCGGCCGGACTTGGCGTCGCCGGCCGCGGCGGAGCGTTCCACCGCACCGCGGTCGGCGGTCACGAAGGCGAACTCGGCGGCCACGAAGAGGCCGTTGGCGAGGATCAGGAGAAGGGCTGCGAACAACAGCAGCCAGGCGGTGATCACAGTGCCGCCTGCCTTCCGGGGTTCGGAAGCAAGGCGGCGCAGGTACTACCGGACGGATCGTCCATCGAGGGGGAGAGTCACTCCTCAGGTCGGTTCGACTCGGGTCGCTTTCGGGCAGGACTGAATTTTTGCCCTGCTTTTACCAGCGTAGACCATACCTGTGCGATGGCAGGAAGCGTGTTCGGGATCCGCCGGGCCGCGGCCCGCTCAGCCCTGGGCGCGGCTCTCGACCAGGTCGCGCAGCGCGCGGGCGTCCGCGATCGCCTGGGACTTGCCGACGCCGGACTGGATGCCGACCACCGCGAGCGAGGTGCCGTCGGAGAGGTCGAGGGTGGCCCACGGGTCGCCCTGGCGGAAGTTGACCCGGACGATCTCGGCCCAGGCGAGCCGGCGGCTGCGGACGAAGTTGACCACCGTCACGCCCTCCGCGTCCGCACGCACCCGGGGGCGGGCCAGCATGAGGCCCACGCAGGCGAACAGCACACCGCTGCCGATCATCATGATCCGGTCGTTGAGCTGCCAGTTCTCCGGCAGCAGGAAGGCCAGCACGGCGAACAGCACCACCAGCAGGGCGCAGACCGGCAGCAGCACCGCGCGGGTGCGACGGGGCGCCCAGGTGACGGGGAACTGGACGGGCGGCGTGGACACGTGGGGTCTCCGGTGGTTCTGGTGGCGGCGTGCGGCGCGCCGGGTGCTGACGGCGAAGGGCGGGGACGCCGGTCGGCGTCCCCGCCCCTATTGAACCGTTCTTTACTCTCAGCCTGCCGGGCAGGTCGTTGGAGCAGGTCAGAGGCGGCAGGCGTGGATGTTGGTGACCAGGATGGCCCGGGCGCCGATGCTCCAGAGGTCGTCCATGATCTGCTGGGCCTCCTTGCGGAGCACCATCGAGCGGACGGCCACCCAGCCCTCGGTGTGCAGCGGGGAGACGGTCGGCGACTCCAGGCCGGGGGTGAGCGCCACGGCGGCGCTGACCTTCTCGGCGCGGATGTCGTAGTCCATCAGCACGTAGCGGCGGGCCACCAGCACGCCCTGCAGGCGGCGCAGGAACTGCTCCACCCGCGGGTCCTCGCCCGCGCCCTTGGGGCGGATCACCACGGCGTCCGAGATCAGGATCGGCTCGCCGAAGACCTCCAGGCCGGCGTTGCGCAGGCTGGTGCCGGTCTCCACCACGTCGGCGATGACGTCGGCGACGCCCAGCTGCACCGCGGTCTCGACCGCGCCGTCCAGCTTGGTGACCGTCGCCTTCACGCCGTGGTCGGCCAGGTGCTGCTCGACCAGGCCGGTGTAGGAGGTGGCGATCCGCAGGCCCTCCAGGCCCGTCACGTCCTTGACGTCGACACCCTCGGGGCGGGCGAAGCGGAAGGTCGACCCGGCGAAGCCGAGGGCGAGCACCTCCTCCGCGTTGGAGTGCGAGTCCAGCAGCAGGTCGCGGCCGGTGATGCCGACGTCGAGGCGGCCGGAGCCGACGTAGACGGCGATGTCGCGCGGGCGCAGGAAGAAGAACTCGACCTCGTTGTTCGGGTCGACGAGGACGAGCTCCTTGGGGTCCTTCCGCTGGCGGTAGCCGGCCTCATGGAGCATCTCCGCCGCGGGACCCGAGAGCGAACCCTTGTTGGGGACGGCGATGCGCAGCATGGGAGGTTGCTTCCTTACCTGTTGGGAGGGGGGTGTGCTCGGGGAGCTTGAGGGTGAGGTTCAGAGGTACTTGTAGACGTCGTCGAGCGTCAGCCCGCGGGCGACCATCATCACCTGAAGGTGGTAGAGGAGCTGGGAGATCTCCTCCGCCGTCTGCTCGTCCGACTGGAACTCGGCGGCCATCCAGACCTCGGCGGCCTCCTCGACGACCTTCTTGCCGATCGCATGGACGCCCTGCTGGACGAGCTGCGCGGTACGGGAGGACGAGGGGTCGCCGGTGGCGGCCTTCTGCTGGAGCTCGGCGAAGAGCTCCTCGAATGTCTTCGAAGCCATGATGGGAATCACCATACGGCGTGCGAGCAGACCGGCGGTAAACGGTCCCGGACCGTGGACGGTCGAGTGGACGTCCACGGTCCGGGAACGGTCGCGTGCGGGTCAGGCGGTGGCGCGCAGCACCGCGGCGGTGGCGACGGCGGCGGTGACGGCCTCGTGGCCCTTGTCCTCGGCGGAGCCCGGCAGGCCGGCCCGGTCGAGCGCCTGCTCGTCGTTGTCGCAGGTCAGCACGCCGAAACCGACCGGGACGCCGGTGTCGACGCTGACCTGGGTGAGGCCGACGGTGGCCGCCTGGCAGACGTAGTCGAAGTGCGGGGTGCCGCCGCGGATGACCACGCCCAGGGCGATCACCGCGTCGTAGCCGCGCTCGGCGAGGCGCTTGGCGGCGACCGGCAGCTCGAAGGTGCCGGGCACCCGCAGCACGGTCGGCTCGGCGATGCCCAGCTCCTTGAGCGCGCGGTGGGCGCCGTCCAGCAGGCCGTTCATCACCGTGTCGTGCCACTGGGCCGCGACGACGGCGACCTTGAGGTCGGCGGCGCCGTCGATGGTCAGCTCGGGGGCTCCGTGGCCGCTCATGTCGTTACTTCCGTTCCTTGGTGTGGGTCGTTGCGGATCTCGGCTGCCGGGCCCGCGGGTGTCGGGAGCCCGGGCGTGCGTCTGTCAGGAGCCCAGGCCGGGCAGGTCGTGGCCCATCCGGTCGCGCTTGGTGCGCAGGTAGCGCAGGTTGTGCTCGCCCGGCGCGATCTCGACCGCCTCGCGCCCCTTGACCTTGAGGCCGTGCTCGGTGAGCGCGGTCAGCTTCTGCGGGTTGTTGGTGAGCAGGGTGAGCGAGCGGACGCCGAGGTCCACCAGCATCTGCGCCGCGATGCTGTAGTCGCGGGCGTCGGCGGGCAGGCCGAGGTCCAGGTTGGCGTCCACGGTGTCGCGGCCCTGCTCCTGGAGTTCGTACGCGCGCAGCTTGTGGGCCAGGCCGATCCCCCGGCCCTCGTGGCCGCGCAGGTAGAGCACCACGCCGCGGCCGGCCTCGGCGACCCGCTGCAACGAGGCCTCCAGCTGCGGGCCGCAGTCGCAGCGCAGCGAGCCGAAGACGTCGCCGGTCAGGCACTCGGAGTGGACCCGGACCAGGACGTCCTCGCCGTCCGGCAGCTGTCCGTCCGCGTCGAGGCCGCCGGTCACCAGGGCGATGTGCTCGACGCCGTCGATGGTGCCCCGGTAGCCGACCGCGGTGAACTCGCCGTGGGTGGTGGGCAGGGCGGTGACGGCGGCCCGGTCGACGTGCAGCTCGGTGCGGCGGCGGTAGGCGATCAGGTCCTCGATGGAGATGATCGCGAGGCCGTGCTCACGGGCGAAGGCGACCAGCTCGGGCAGCCGGGCCATGGTGCCGTCGTCGTTGACCACCTCGGCGATCGCGCCGGCCGGCGCCAGCCCGGCGAGCCGGGCCAGGTCGACGGCGGCCTCGGTGTGGCCGGGGCGGACCAGCACGCCGCCCTCGACGGCGCGCAGCGGGAAGACGTGGCCGGGACGGGTCAGGTCTCCGGGCTCGGTGCCGGGCGAGGAGAGCAGCCGTACGGTGCGGGCGCGGTCGGCGGCGGAGATGCCGGTGTCGACCCCCTCGCGGGCGTCCACCGAGACGGTGTACGCGGTGCCCTTGCGGTCCTCGTTGACCTGGGTCATCGGCGGGAGCTTGAGGCGGTCCAGCTCCTCGCCGGTCATCGGCGCGCAGATCACGCCGGAGCTGTAGCGGATGGTGAAGGCCATCAGCTCGGGGGTGGCGGCGGAGGCGGCGAAGACGATGTCGCCCTCGTTCTCGCGGTCCTCGTCGTCGACCACGATCACCGCGCGACCGAGCGCGATGTCGGCGATCGCCCGCTCGACGGGGTCGAGGACGAGCTCTCCACCGATGCCGCTCTCGAAGGTCTGGTTCTCGGTCATGCCGTGACTCCCTGCGGGACGTTGGTGGACGTGACTCGCGGCTCACGGGTGCTCAGCCACCAGGAGCGCAGGCCGAGCAGCACCAGGACGAAGTAGATCGAGTAGGTGAGGCCGGAGAAGGTGTAGCCGCTGTTGAAGGCGAACGGGACGCCGACCGCGTCGACGGCGATCCAGGCGAACCAGAACTCCAGCCAGCCGCGCGCCTGGGCGACCATCGCGGCGAGCGTGCCGACGAAGATGTAGGCGTCCGACCAGGGGCTCCAGGACAGACTGGGGTAGGCGGTGAACAGCGTCGCCAGGGCGACGGTGCCGACCGCGGTGCCGACCACCAGGGCGGCCCGCTCGGGCCAGCTGGCGAACCGTACGGCGATGGTGCCGGTGTCGCGGCGGCCGCGGTTCCACTGCGTCCAGCCCCAGGCGGCGGTGACGATGACGATCAGCTGCTTGCCGATCAGGCCGGGGACGTGGCCCCCGAGGTAGGCGGTGATCAGCACGACGCCGGACAGGAGTTGGACCGGCCAGCTCCACACCGAGCGGCGCCAGCCGAGCGCGAGGCCGCCGAGGCCGAACAGGTTGCCGATCATGTCGGCCCACTTCACGTGCTCACCGAGGACGGTGAACGCCTCTCCGCTGAGCCAGCTCACTTGGACTCCCCCGTGATGTGCTCCAGGTCCGGCAGGGTCGGCAGCGCGCGCGATTCGAGCAGCCGCTCCACGTACTTGGCGAGCACGTCCACCTCGAGGTTGACGCTCTCGCCGGTGGTCTTGGCGCCGAGCGTGGTCAGCGCGAGGGTGGCCGGGATGAGACTGACGGTGAAGCTGTCGCGGGCCGCCTCCACCACGGTGAGGCTGACGCCGTCGACCGTGATCGAGCCCTTCTCCACCAGGTAGCGGGAGATCGACTCCGGCAGCGAGAAGCGCAGCACCTCCCAGCGCAGATTGCCGTCCGCGTCGCGCTCGCCGGGCTCGCGGCTCAACAGCCGTCCGGTGGCGTCGACATGGCCCTGCACCAGGTGGCCGCCGAGGCGGGCGCCGAGCGCCATGGCGCGCTCCAGGTTGACCCGGGAGCCGGGCTTCAACTCGCCCAGGCTGGAACGGTGCAGCGTCTCGGCCATCACGTCGGCGCTGAACTCGCCGGTCTCGGCGGCCAGTTGCTCGGGGCTGTCGACAACGGTCAGGCAGACACCGTTGACCGCGATGGAGTCGCCGTGCCGCGCACCGGAACAGACCACCGGGCCGCGCAGGCGGATTCGCGAGGAGTCGCCGATCTCCTCGATCGACACGACCTCGCCGAGCTCTTCGATGATGCCGGTGAACACCCGGGTCTCCTCGCGCTTGGGGCGCGGACTCCGGGGCGGCAGAGGGAGATGACACGGACGGGCAACGGTGCGCGAACCCGCGGACACGACCCGTCGCCGGGGTGCCGGAGCCGCCGGGAGATCGCTCGCCCGGCCCGGGAGAGACCTCTCCCGCCGTTCACCTGACCGCGGTCCGGGCCGGTCCGGTTTCTCCGGTTCCGATGGACCACGGGTACTGCTCTTCGTCCGCCCGCGCACGCCTCCCATCCGGACTTTAACCGTCGGTCCAGGAATTTCACCTGGTCAACCGGCCGCTGGCTGCGGACGGGTCGCGGACTGTAACCGCCGGTTCGGATTTTCACCGACCCCGGAGTGCGCTGAACGTCACTGCTGTTGACGTCATTCTGCCACGCGCGGTGCGAGCCCAGGGAGGGGCTTCGACTGTGGTCTGTTTCACGGTTGGCGCGGGGAATGCGCGGCGGGGTGGCGGGCGCTGGTTCCGGGCCCGCTGGTGTGGGGACCTGGTGGCACGATCGGGCGGCACCCGGCGGACGGGATCCACCGGTGCCGTGGTCCGCGTAGGACCCCGGTGTGCGGGGGCCCCTCGGCTTCCGAAAGCCTCTCGGCGTTCCAGGGCTTCTCGGTGTTCGAGGGCCCCTCGGTGTTCGAGGAGCGGCGTAAGGCCCTGGTGTTCGGGGTCGGCGGTTCAGAGGGTGGCGGGTGCGGCGATCGACAGGAAGTGGGTGACCTCCGGGGGGTGCGCGAGAAAGCACAGTTCGCCCTCCGCCCCGACCGGCCGGATCCGCCACATCGGCCCGGCGTAGCCGCGCAGGGCCTCCTCGTCGCGCCAGCGACTCACCACGAGCACCCGGTGCCCGCCCTCGGTCACCGAGCGCAGCAGCTCGCCGCCGAGGCAGCCGTCTGTACGCCCCAGCTGCGGGATCACCTGGGTGGTCAGGTGCGCGCAGAACTCCTCGATGCGATCGGACACGACCTGCCCGGCCCAGATTCTGACGATCACGACCACCACCTCCGGCTGGCTGGAGTCCCTGGCCCCATTATCAGCGGAAAACCGCTGGTGGGGAGGGGTACGGCGGCACTTTCACGGACAGTTGGGGGCGCGCCGGCGGGCGGCCGGGGCGGCGGTGCGGGCCGGAGCCGGTCGCGGATCGCGGCCCGGGGTGTGGTGAAGGACTCCGGCTCGGCCTCCCGGGAGTCCCGTACATTCCCGGTATGACCACCACACCGGATGCTGCCGTACCGTCAACCACCGCTCCGGACGCGCCGAACCGCCTGTTCGCCGCCCTCAGCGCGGGCGCCCTCACCGAGCCGGCCCAGCTGCGCGAGATCTACGAGCAGCCGGGCGATCACGCACGCCGCAAGCAGGTCGACCGTCTGCACGAGGTCGCCCAGCGGCTGATCGCGTGCTCCTCGCTGGTCTTCGTCGCCAGCTCCGACGCCGCCGGGCGCTGCGACGTCTCCCCGCGTGGCGGGCCGGCCGGGCTGGTCTCGGTGCTCGACGAGCACACCCTGGCCATACCGGACGCCACCGGCAACAAGCGCCTGGACACCCTGCACAACATCCTGGAGAACGGCCGCGTCGGGCTGCTCTTCGTCGTGCCGGGCCGGGACACCACGCTGCGGGTCAACGGGCGGGCCTGCGTCTCGACCGACCCGGAGCTGCTGAGCCGGCTGACGGCGGTCGGCAAGCCGCCGCGCAGCGCGATCGTGGTGGCGGTGGAGGAGGTGTACGCGCACTGCCCGAAGGCGCTCCTGCGCGGGTCGGCGTGGAAGCCGGAGAACTGGCTGGCCAAGGACGCTCAGCCGAGTTCGGCGGAGGTCACGCTGTCGCACCTGCGGGACGAGTCGCTGACCATCGGGATCATCGAGCAGACGGAGCGGGAGGCGCTGCTGTACCGGTACGAGTAGGGGCACGGGTCGCGCCGCACTGATCGCTCCCCCGCCGCACCGTGCGCCCGGGGCGGGGGCGGGGGCGGGCGCACCCGCGCGGCGGCCGGACGGGTGACGTCGGGCGGGCCGGGGTTCGCAGGGGTGCCGGGGCCGCCGCCGGTCGCTTGAATGGACGGATGGACTGCGTGTTCTGTGCGGTGGTGGCGGGCGAGGAGCCCGCGCACCGGGTGCTGGACGACGAGGCGGCGGTGGCCTTCCTGGACCGCCGGCCGCTGTTCCCGGGCCATGTGCTGGTCGTGCCGCGCGCCCACCACCGGACCCTGGCGGACCTGCCGCCGGCCGAGGTCGGGCCGTTCTTCCTGCGGGTGCAGCGGGTGGCGGCGGCCGTCGAGCGGGGGCTGGGCGCGGCCGGCAGTTTCGTGGCGGCGAACAACCGGATCAGCCAGTCGGTGCCGCACCTGCACGTCCACGTGGTGCCGCGCAATCCGAAGGACGGGCTGCGCGGGTTCTTCTGGCCGCGGGGGAAGTACCCCGACGAGGCGGGGGCGGCGGAGGTCGCGGCCCGGCTGCGGGCGGCGCTCGGGGAGCCGTAGCCGGCCGCGAGGGTGGCCACGCCGTGGTGTCCGTACCGTGCGGGGAGCAGCGGGGCGTACATCCGGAGAAGCAGCGGGAGGGGGTCGAAATCGGCTTCCAGGCGGACGAATTCGCAGGTCGGGGCGGCCTAGGCTGATGGCCATGGAAGAACTCGTCAGCCTCGTGAAGCAGACCGCCGACCGGCTCGCGGGCCGGCACGTCGGCGCGGTGGTCGCCGGGCTGGCCGACGGCGCCGTGGAGATCCACGGCGCCGGCCGGACCGGTTCGGGCGGCGGTGTGCCCGGACCGCACACCCTTTTTGAAATCGGTTCCGTCACCAAGGTGTTCACCTCGCTCGTGCTCGCGCGACTGGCCCTCGACGAGGCGGTGGGGCTCGACGAGCCGCTCGCGGAGGTGCTCGCGGACACGCCGACCGTCCCGGTGCGGGGCGGGCAGCCGGTCACCCTGCGGCACCTCGCCACCCACACCTCGGGGCTCCCCCGGCTGCCGAGGGGCATCGCCGCGCGGGCGCTGCTCATGCCCAACAGGCCGGATCCGTACGCCGGTTGCACGGCCGAGACGGTACTGCGCGGGCTCGCCAGGACGCGGTTGCGGGCCGCGCCCGGGCGCAGCTTCCGCTACTCCAACCTCGGGGTCGGGCTGCTCGGGCTGGCCCTCGCCCAGCGGGCCGGCACCGGGTACGGGGAACTGGTGGCGCGCGAGGTCTGCGAGCCGCTGGGGCTCACGGACACCTGCCTGCGGCCGGGCGAGGAGCAGTCCGGGCGGCTGGCGCGCGGGCACGCGCCGGGCGGGCGGCCGGTGCCGTACTGGGACCTGGCGGCGATACCGGGCATGGGCGGGCTCCGCTCCACGGCCGCGGACCTCGCGGCACTCCTGCGGGCCCAGCTGTCCGCCGACCGCGAGCCGGACGGGCCGCTGGCGCCCGCGATCACGCTCACCCGGGACACCCGGCACCGGGTCAACCCGTTCGCCTGGACGCACCTCGGCTGGCTCGGGCACCGGCTGCACAGCCAGCAGGGCGGCCATCTGCAGCTGTGGCACAACGGGGGCACGGGCGGGTTCAGTTCCTTCGTCGCGTTCGATCCGGAGAAGCAGGTGGGGGTGGTGGTCCTGGCGAACACCCGGAGGTCGGTGGACCCGGCCGGGACGGCGCTGCTGCGGAGGCTGCAGCTCGGGCGTGTCTGACGATCCCCGCCGGGCGCGCGGATCGTCGGAAACACCCGAATCGTCGGAAACACCCGAGTCGTCGGACACGCCCCAGGCCGGCGCGGCGCGGCGCTGATCGGTGCCTCTCGGGGTGGATCGGGACACGGTCCGGCCGTTTCGGGCCAAAAGGTGTCGATTGGCACTGTTCCCGGGGATGGCAAGGCCTTGATGCTGGTGATCCAACAGTCGCGATTCCGCTTGGAGGGATCACCGAGGGCAAGGAGGCCGAAGTGGCGATGGTGTGGTCGCCGGTGTGGGCGCGGTCGCTCATGCCGGAGGGCGGCCAGGCTCGGCGCGGGCCGACCGGACCGCTCGGGCCGGTGGTCCGGGTGCACCACGGCTTCCGGCCACTGCCCTGGCGGGCGCGGACCTGGGTGGACGCCGGGGCGGCGGTCCTCGCGGTGCTGCTCTGCCTGGCGCTCGGCCAGTGGTGGCCCGCGCCCGTGGTGGCCGCCGCAGCAGTGCTAGCCACCAGCGGCTACGGGCGGCCGCGCCCCGGGCTCGGCTCGCGGTCCGTACGGCTCCACGAAGGCGGACTGGCGCTGGTCGGGGCGGACGGCGACGAGCGACTGCTGCCGTGGAGCGAGGTGGAGGCCACCGAATACTTCCCCGGCGGGCGGCACGGGGAGCCCGAGCAGGGGCGAATATGGCCGGCCGGCGCCGACGAGCCGCTCGTACTGACGCAGTTGCGCGGGCTGGAGGGGCTGTGCCGGGAGGTGGACGAGCGGCTCTCCCCCGGCCTTCGGGCCGCGCTGCAGGAGGCGCTGCGCACCGAGGGGAGCGTCCGGTTCGCCCGGGGGCGGCTGACGGTGACGACCGGCGGGCTGGTGCACCGGCCGCCGCATCCGCCGGCCACGACGGAGGCGTACCGGTGGTCGGAGGTGCGCGAGGCCCGGGCGTCCGGCCTCGGGGAGTTGGAGATCCGGACCCACTCGGCCGGACTGCCGCTCACCCTGCCGGTGCCCAATGCCCGTGCGGCGGCCGAGTTCCTGGAGGAGGTGCGGGCTCGGAGCGTCGAGCGGAGCGCCTAGCGGGTCCGATTCCCGAATCCTCGGAGGGTTGGATTTTCAAACTCGCAGACCTCTAGTGAGTTTGCTTTTCCAACGACCCTGCACAGGAGAGGCGGCCCGCCATGCGCGATGCCGTGATCGTCGAAGCCGTCCGCACCCCCGTCGGGAAGGGCAAGCCGGGAGGCTCCCTCTCCGACGTCCACCCGGTGGAACTGCTCGCCCACACCCTCCAGGCCCTGATCGGGCGCAGCGGCATCGACCCGGCCCTGGTCGACGACGTGATCGGCGGCTGCGTGGACCAGGTCGCCGAGCAGGCGATGAACACCACCCGCTATGCCTGGCTGGCGGCCGGGTTCCCGGACTCCGTACCGGCGACCACGATCGACCGACAGTGCGGCTCCTCCCAGCAGGCCGTGCACTTCGCCGCGCAGGGGGTGATCGCCGGGGCGTACGACGTGGTGGTGGCCTGCGGGATCGAGTCGATGAGCCGGGTGCCGATGTGGTCCAACGTGCCGGCCGGGGCGGACCCGTTCGGCACCTCGGTCGCGGCCCGCTACCCGGGCGGGCTGGTCCCGCAGGGCGTCAGCGCCGAGCTGATCGCCGCCAAGTGGTCGATCACGCGGGAGGCGATGGACGAGTTCGCGGCCGGTTCGCACGCCAAGGCGGCCCGGGCCCACACCGAGGGCCGCTTCGCGGACGAGCTGATCCCGGTGCAGACGCCCGGCGGGCTGGTGACCATGGACGAGTCGGTGCGCCCGGGCAGCACGCCCGAGGTGCTGGCGGGCCTGCGCCCGGCCTTCGCCGACCCGTCCTACGCCGAGCGCTTCCCGCAGATCGCCTGGTCGGTGACGGCGGGCAACAGCAGCCCGATCAACGACGGCGCCTCCGCCGTGCTGATCACCAGCAGCGAGACCGCCGCCCGGCTCGGCCTGCGTCCGCTGGCCCGGCTGCACTCCTTCGCGGTCACCGGCTCCGACCCGCTGCTGATGCTCACCGGCGTGCTGCCCGCGACCGAGAAGGTGCTGCGCCGCTCGGGCCTCTCGCTCGCCGACATCGACCTGTTCGAGGTGAACGAGGCCTTCGCCAGCGTGGTCCTGGCCTGGCTGCAGGAGACCGGCGCCGATCCGGCCCGGCTCAACGTCAACGGCGGCGCGATCGCCCTCGGCCACCCGCTGGGCGCCAGCGGCACCCGGCTGATGACCACCCTGGTGCACGAACTGCGCCGCAGCGGCGGGCGGTTCGCCTTGCAGACCATGTGCGAGGCGGGCGGCCTGGCCAACGCCACGATCCTGGAGGCGATCGACTGATCCCGCCCACCCCCTAGGGGCGGAAGGGGGACCTCCCGCAAGGGATCAGTACATCGCTGAGTGGACGTCAGCTCTGGTGCCCGCGACCTACCTTCGGTCACATGAGCCGACTTCGCACAACCGCCGCCGCGGCAGCCCTGTTGCTCGCGCTGCCGCTGTCCGTCGCCGCCGCCGCACCGGCCCTGGCCGCGCCCGCGCCCGCGCCCGCGCCCGCCGCCTCGGCCGGTGCCACCGCCCCGACCGCCGTCCACGTCCAGCTTCCTCGCCCGACCGGGCCGTACGCGGTCGGGCGGGAGGACCTGCACCTGGTCGACCTGGGCCGTCCGGACCCGTGGGTCCCCTCCGCCGGTCCGCGTCAGCTGATGGTCTCGATGTACTACCCCGCGCACGCCGGGACGGGCAGCCCGGCCCCGTACATGACCGCCGCGGCCGCCCGGATGCTGCTGGACGGGAAGCTCCCGGGCAACTCCATCCCGACCGAGTCGGTGACCGACACCCGGACCTGGGCCGAGTCCGGCGCACGCCCCCAGGGCGGCCACTATCCGATGGTGGTGCTCTCGCCCGGCTTCACCATGCCTCGCGCCTCGCTCACCAGCCTCGCCGAGGACCTGACCAGCCGCGGGTACGTCGTGGCCCTGATCGACCACACCTACGAGAACACCGGGACCACCTTCCCCGACGGGCGGACGCTGCCCTGCGTCATGTGCGGCAAGCTCACCACCCATGAGGCCTGGAAGGGGCTGGAGGAGAGCCGGGCGAAGGACGTCTCCTTCGTCATCGACCAGCTGACCGACCGCCCCCACCCCGCCTGGCGGTACGCCCGCATGATCGACCGCGACCGGATCGGCATGGCCGGGCACTCGATCGGCGGCGCGTCCACCGTCCCGGCGCTGGTGACCGACGACCGGATCCAGGCCGGGGTGGACCTGGACGGCAGCATGGAGTACCCGGTGCCGGAGTCCGGGATCGGCGGCAAGCCGTACCTGATGATCGGCCACTCGCTGGGTGGCGGCGTCGAGGACTCCAGCTGGACCGAGAACTGGCCCCGGCTCGACGGCTGGAAGCAGTGGCTGACCGTCGACGGCACCAACCACGGCAGCTTCACCGACTACCCGCTGTTCTACGAGGCGCTCGGTATCCCCCAGGACCCGGGCACCACCGTCTCGGGCCGGCGCGCCATCGACCTCACCCGCCAGTACGTCGGCGCCTTCTTCGACCTCCAGCTGAAGGGCGTCGAGCAGCCGCTCCTCGACGGGCCGACCGCCGCCAACCCGGAGGTCCGGTTCCACAGCTGACCCCTGCGCCCCGCGAGGCCGTCGGTGACCCGCCGACGGCCTCGTCGGCGTACGGGCCCCGGGCTCAACTCCGGGGCCGGGCCCAGGCCCGGACCTGGACCCGGACGTCGATCTAGGCCCAACGCCGTGTAGATAGAGCCTTGGGCGGTTGCGTCAAGTCGCCTGAAATGGGACGGAGCTCCTGCTAGAACCGTGTCGGCCAA
>NZ_JBICZB010000018.1:0-116616 GCF_043201815.1 Kitasatospora sp. NPDC048296 | reverse complement strand
GGGGCGGAGGCCTGGCGGCCTCGCCCCTGGCCTGGCGGCCAGGGCGGCCCTGGCGGGCCGTCAGGCACGCCCCCTCCGGCGCCTGGCGGCGCCTCAGATTGTGGCGGGGAATGGGCGGGTGAATGGCTGGCCGAATTGGCCGGTGGCCAATTCGCGGGAATGCGGCGGCCCCTGACGGGGCCTCGGTTGGGGGTGCCTGGGGTGGTGTCAGGGCCGTTGGCCCTGACTGGTGGCGGGCGTCCCCCGGCCGGTGGCCGGTCGGGTGGCATGGCCCGGGTTGGCGGGGTACCGGGCAGGGGTGCCCGCCAGTGGCGGGCCGGTCGCCCGTACCCGTTTTGACGTGTTTCCTCGCTAGAAGGGACAAGGGCCGGGAGGCTTCCGGCCGGTGGCCGGGCGGTCCGTCAGGAACGCCACCGGGGGCGGCGCCCGGCCCCCGGGCACCCCGGCGGGCCGGTGGCCCGCACCGGGCCCCCTGACAGCCTGTGAGCCCCCTCCCCGGGGCGCAGCACCGGCAGTACCCCTCCCCGGGGGAAGGCCTCCCCCGGGGCGCAGCCGATACTGACCGGCACTCATCCCCGGGGGGCCGCCCCGGTGGGGCGGACAGTACCCCGTCCCGCCCGGTGCGAACAGGAAACGCATTCCCCGGAATCGGCGAAACGCATTCAAAGAATGCAGGACTAGACCACTTATCGGCGAATACACGCCCCAGAATTCCCGGAAAGGCCGTTCGTTGCCGCCCCGGAAAACCCCGAGAAAGGAGCAGCGGACACCACCCGAAACCCCCGCCCGGCCGCCCCGGAAACACCAGCCCGGGGACGGCCGCCAAACACCCCGGGCCGGTGGCCCGGAACCCCTCCCCCACCACCCCCCGCACCAGCCACCACCCCCAAGCCGGCGACCACCCCCACCACGGCCCCACACACCCCCACCAACCACCCACCAGCACCCCACGCCACCAACCACGCCCAGAACTCCGCCCAACCCCCCACAACCACCACCACAAGCCACAGCACCCCCGACCGACACCAGAACGCACCCCCAGCCGACAGCAGGGCGCAGCCCCGGCCGGTGGCCGGGACCCCCGAGACGACGACCAGCCCCCAGCCGACCCACCCACGCCGAGCACGACCGCCAGGAACACCGACCGGTAGCCGGACCCAACCCGGGACCACCACCCAGGCGCACCACGCCCGGCCGCAGGCCGGGACCCCACCGGACATCACCACCCGGCCGAGCGTCGAACGGACCGACACCCCACCCACACAGGCCCGGCCGGAGGCCGGGACACAGCAGCACCGACCGGAGACCGAGGACCAGGACCAGACCGACGCCCAGCAACCCCACCACCGGGCCGCCCCGCCCCAACCCCAACCAGGCCGCCAGGCCCCCGCCGAAGGCCCACCAACAGCCAGCGCAGCACCACCCAACCCGCACTCGCGGTGGATGGCAGGCGTCACCGAGGGCTCGTATCGGGGTTGGGCCTGTCGACTGGGCGAGGGCCCAGCTGTATAGAAGGTAGAACGAAGACGTTTCCGCAGGTCATGCACCATCTCTAGTGATCACGGTGTCCCCTCAGTCGCGACATCGCGACCCCGGGATGTACCGACTGGGGAGACACGGACGCGGCGGAATGTCGCAAGGTTGCGACATGAAAACCCGGGGAAATGTCGCAACCTTGCGACATTTGGCGCCTGCCGCCGACGTCGGCGATCCCGAGCCGATCACGAGGGCTTCGATACCTACGGTGTCCCCCAGGGGGGACACCCGACACGCGGAATGTCGCAAGGATGCGACATCGGGGTCCAGGGGTCCTGACATACTGCTGCCTCAGCTCAAGATCCATCACCGAAGCGACCGTGGGAGACCCACCCCGTGCCAACAGAGCCCGCGCGCCGCCGCCGCACAGCACCAAAGGCCTCCCCACAGCAGCCGGCACTGCCGATCGAGAACCCTGCTGACGCCTGGGCCAGCCCGCTGTCCCCGGTCAAGGACGTCAGCAGCCTGGACGATGTTGCCCAGCGCTACCCCAACCGGAAGCTCACCCTGGAGGCCCAGCGCAAGACGCTGGAGATCTACTCCACCGAGCCGAACCAGCAAGGCGCCTTCTCGCTCGACTCGCTGGACTTCCTCCTCGTCATCGCCCAGTTCTTCCGCGAGGCCCTGCCTCTTCGGGTGATCTTGGTCCTGATCGCCGGACAGAAGGCCGGCGGACGGGTGCCGCTGACCCAGGAGGAGATGGCCACGATCCTCGACGTCAACCGGACCAAGGTGAACGAGGCGCTCAGCCAGGTCATGGAGCACGGGATCGTCTTCATGGTGAAGCCCGGGGTCTACCAGTGGAATCCGCCCTACAGTTACCGAGTGGCGGAGTTCATCCCGGGTACAGAGCTGGTGCCCGCGCAGTACGTGCGGGTCGAGCAAGCCGATACGATCTCCAAGATCCGTGGAGACAAGTCCCTCCCCGACCTTGTCCGGTTCCCCTCGCTTGAGAAGATGCGCATCGCCATCGACGAACTCCGTCGGCAGCGCGCCGAAGAGCGAGCGGCGCGGCGCAGGGCCCGTCAGGAGAAGTCCGACGAGAGGAGCGAGTCGTGAGCCAGCTGCACTTCGCAGCAGTCAACTGTGACGGCATCGTCGCCGACCTGGACATGGGGCCCGCGGCATACCGGATCCTGCTGAAGCTCCGGGCCCACAGCGAGGCCGGCGGGCGCATCGACATGGACCAAGCTGGAATCGCGCAGCTGGTCGGTATCGCCAGGACCACGGTGATCGCCGGAATGAGGGACCTGCTCCTCGCGCGGCTCCTCACCCGTGTGCGCAACGGGAACTACAAGCTCAACGCCATGATCGCCGGGTACAGGTCGCCGGAAGACGCGGTGGCGGCAGTGGCCGTCATGCCTGCCGAGGAACGCCTCACCCACCCCGACTTCGTCAAGAACTACCGCGAGGCCGCGGCCCAGTACCAGGACCAGCTCGCGGAGCAGCGCAAGAAGCGCGCCAAGGCCGCAGCCGCGAAGAAGGCCGCAGCCGAGCGCAGTCGGCGACGCCTCCACGCGGTCGGCTAACCCTCGACGGCCGAGGAGCCGTGACGTGAAGGCACCGCCACGGCCTCGCAGCGGTGGAGGCCGGCCTGGGCGGTGTCCGGCCTGCGGGCCGATCCTGGAGGTGTGGCGTCCCGAGCAGCTGCCCCGAAGGTCCGTCTTCCCCACATCGAGCCCATGCTGGCGACGGCTGGACCGCTGCCGACCGGTCCCGGTTGGTGGGCAGAGGCGAAGTGGGACGGGGGCCCGCTGTCTCGCCTACAGGGAAGGCACAGACGTACGCCTGGTCGGCTGGCGCGGGACGGACTACACCGCGCGCTTTCCCGAGGTCGCCGGGGCGCTCGTCGACGTGCCGGGGCCGCTGCTGCTGGACGGCGAACTCGTGGTAATGCGGGAAGGGCGTCCGAGCTTTCACGGCCTCCAGAGCAGGATCCATCGCTCGCGGCCGGCTTCGGTGCGAGCTGCGGCCAGGGCGGCCCCGGCCATGCTCGTGCTCTTCGACCTGGTGCACACCGATCGCCCGCAGTTCTCCGTGCCCTACGAGGAGCGGCGCGGCCTCCTGGAGGCGCTCGGCCTGGACCGTCCGCGGGTCCGGGTTCCACCCGCCTGGGCATCGGCGGAGGAGGCCTTCGCCTGGACCCGCGAGCGTCGTCTCGAAGGTGTCGTCGCGAAGCGGGCCGGCTCGCTGTACCGGGCCGGGGCACGCTCCCGGGACTGGATCAAGGTGAAGCACCTGCTGGTGGCCGATGTCGTGATCGGCGGCTGGATCCCCGGCGGCCGCAACGGGGCCACGGTGCGCACGGTCCTGGTCGGCGTTCCCGCCGGCCAGGGCGGCCAGCTCGTGTTCGTGGGCGCGGTTGGCACCGGCTTCGACGACGCCGAGCGCCGCGCCCTGGCCGCCGCCCTACGCCGCCTCTCCGCGCCGCTCAGCCCGTTCGCCGGCACCGCCGGAGGCCTCGGGCTGCCGAGGGGCACCGAGGTCCGCTTCGTGACCCCGCAGCTCCACGCCGAAGTCGAGTTCCTCGAACTCACCGAGGGCGCGCGGCTCAGACATCCGGTCTGGCGCGGCCTGCGGGGCTGAACGACGGCTCACGCGGCCGAGCGGCGCCGTTCGCCGGCCTCCCGCTCGTGCTCGGTCCTGGCGGCCTCCAGGAGATCGCGCCACGAGGCGACGGTCGGCCGGCGGCGCAGCAGGGCGCGCCGCTCCCGCTCTGTCATGCCACCCCAGACTCCGAACTCGATCCGGTGGTCGAGGGCGTGGGCCAAGCACTGGGTGCGGGAGGGGCAGCCGGAGCAGGTGGCCTTGGCGCGGGCCTGGTGGGCGTGGTCGGCGAACATCTCGTCCGGATCGGTGGTTCGGCAGGCGGCCGCTTCCCGCCAGTCGTCTTCGTGCAGCACTGGTGTCCTCCCCCGCTTCGGTGCTGGGCTCAATCTAGGCGATCGGGATCACGTGGTCGAGGATTTACCGGAAATGATTTTCTGGACCTCGGTTCGAAGCTTTCTCTATTTCTTGTCACGTTCCCCTTGCCGGGATTCTTCCTGGGTCGCTTCTGGCCGGTTTATCGGGGAGTTTTTGCCTGGCCACGGTTCCACGAGGTCAGTCCTGCGGTGCGCCGCGGCGGGACAGGGGTGTTCATCGGGTTGTCGGCTCGGCGGCTGGCGGCTTGCGGTGGCCGCCCGCCGTGTCATTGGAAAGGCTGCCATGGATGGTTCATCTGAACTGGTGGCGGGGCGGCGGGTCAGAGGCTGCGGAGGACGGCGACGACCCGGCCTAGGATGGTCGCCTGATCGCCCGGCAGGGGCTCGTAGGCCGGGTTGGCCGGCATGAGCCAGGTCTTCCCGTCGCGGTGCCGCAGCCGCTTGACGGTGGCTTCGCCGTCGATCATCGCGGCGACGATCTGGCCGTTCTCGGCCGTCGGCTGCCGTCGGACGGTGACCCAGTCGCCGTCGCAGATGCCCGCTTCGATCATGGAGTCGCCCTTGACGGTGAGGGCGAACAGCTCGCCGTCGCCCACGAGTCGGCGGGGAAGCGGGAAGACGTCCTCGACGCTCTGCTCGGCCAGGATCGGGCCGCCTGCGGCGATCCGGCCGACCAGCGGTACGAACGAGGTGGACGACGAACCGAAGGCCCCGGTTGCCGGTGGTGTGGGGTCCCCGAGGCGGTGGTCCGCCAGTACGTAGGCGCGGGGGCGGTGCGGGTCCCGGCGGACGACGTGCATCTTCTCCAGGCGTCCGATGACGTGGGAGACCGAGGAGGTCGAGCTGAGTCCCACCGCCTTGCCGATCTCCCGCATGGAGGGTGGGTACCCGCGGTTCTGGACGAAGTCTCGGATCGTGTCGACGACCTGGCGCTGCCGGTCCGTCAGGCCGTCGGCGCCGACGCGGATGCCGGGCGGCCGGCCCGCGCGGACGGGCAGGGCGATGTCCTCCGCCACGGTGTGGTCCTCTCCTTGGGGATCTTGGTGGACTGGCACTCTACGCCCGCCTGCCGTAGTGGTCTACGAACTTTCCGTGGTTACCAGGGCGTCCACCTGCGCCGATGATGCGCGAGCGGGTCGCGGAGGTCAGTGCCGCGGGGGTCAGGGCGCCGGTGCCGAAGCGGGCGTTGGCGCGGTCGATGACGGGCTCCAGCGTCCGCGCGTTCTCGGTGGGTCGGTCGAAGGTCAGCTGGACCGCTGCGGACTTGTGGTCGCGGAGGTCGCCGGTGCGGGCGGTGACGGCTCGTACCCGGGCCCGTTGCAGGCCGAGCCGGGCGTGCAGGCCGTAGAGGGCGTCGCGCAGTGCCGGGCTGTGGCCGGTGGCCTCGGGCAGGGTCCGGGAGCGGGTGGTGCTGGAGCGGTCGGCGAAGGTGACCTGGAGTTCGACGGCGCGGGCGGCCTGGCCGGCGGCACGGAGGCGGTTGCCGAGGTCGGTGGCGAGGTGGAGGAGCGCGCGGCGTACCTCGTCGGGGTCGAGGACGTCGTGGTCGAAGCGGGTGGTGGAGGAGATGGTCGCGGGCGGTCCGGAGGGGGTGACGGTGCGCCGGTCGGTGCCGTGGGCGCGTTCCAGCAGCAGCCGGCCGGTGGCGGCGCCGGCGATGCGCTGCACGGTGGCCGGCGGGAGGCCGGCGAGCTCGCCGACGGTTCCGATGCCGTACCGGCGGAGCTTCTTCTCCAGGGCGGGCCCGATGCCGGGCAGGTGGCGCACGTCCTGGTGGTGGAGGAAGGCGAGCTGCCGGTCCGGGTCGTCGGGCAGGACCTGGACGGTGCCGGGGGTGGCGGTGTCGGCGGCCAGGGTGGCGAGCATGCGGCTGGGTCCGATGCCGCCGGTGGTGACCAGGCCGTAGCGGGCGGCCAGCCGGGTCTGGAGCAGATCCGCCAGACCGGCGGGCGACAGCCCGAAGTAGCCGACGGCGCCGGCGAGCTGGAGCAGCGCCCGGTCCGGGGGCAGGGCCTGGACGACGGGGGTGATGTCGCCGAGGACGGCGAACAGGGCGCGGTAGGTCTCGAACGGGGCCCGGTGGACGTGCAGGTGCAGGATCGTCGCCGGGGTGTTGGAGGTGGTGGTCATCGTGGGCTCCCCGGGGCCTGAGTGGTGCGTGCGCATGCCGATCACCCTGCTGAGCCTTGGGAGGCGTGCCACATGCGGCCGGCGCCGCCCGCGCCGCTGGGGCGGTGGTTCTGGCGGCCGTCGTCCTGGTGCTCGGGATCTGCCGTCCCGGGGGTGGCGAGGAGGGCGCGGACGGCTGCCGTGCCGCCTTCGGCACGTGCCCGGGCGAGGTCGGCGAGATCCCAGGCCCGGTGTCCGACCACCGAGAGGGAGCGGCCTCGGTGCTGGAGCTGACCCCGTACCAGCAAGAGCCAGGAGTGGAAGAGGGTGCGCGCGCTGGCCTCGGCGTCGGGACCGGAGAAGAACGCGAGGTCGACGGGGAGGCCGCCCGCTCCGTCGTCCAGCGTGACAAAGATCGTGCGGCGGCCGGACTTCTGCGGCGGGGTCTGGATCGCGACCTTCGCCCCGGCGACCAGCACCGTCTCTCCGGCCTCGACGTCGCGCAACTGGGTGGAGGGGGTGACGCCAAGCTCGGCCAGCAGCGCGTGGTGCTCGGCCATCAGGTGCTGGGAGGCGTCCAGGCCGATGACCTCCAGCTCGGCGTCCAGCTCTTGACCGGCGGTCATGGCGGGCAGGCCGGTCGGGGCGGGGGATTCGGCGGGGGCGGGCAGGGCGAGCTGGTCCGGCACGGCGGTCGAGCGGTGGCCGTGGTGGAGCTCGTCCAGGAGCAGCAGCAGGTCCCGGCGGGGCCGGGTGCCGCCGGGTACGGCGGTCATGGCGCCGATGCGGGCGAGGTTCTGGGCGGTGGGCAGGGAGGGGCGGGCCCGCTCCCACAGGTCCGGGATCGAGGTGAAGGGGCGGGCGGCGGTGATCCGGTTGATCTCCTCCGCCGTGATGCCCTTGACGGCGGCGAGGGCGATCCGCAGTCCGTCCCGGCCGTCCGGTCCGGTCTCGACCCGGTAGCCGGCCTCGGAGGCCTCGACGCACACCGGCAGCACCGGCACGCCGTGGCGGCGGGCGTCGGCCAGCAGCAGGCGCAGCGGGTACATCCCCGGCTCCGCTTCCATGATCCCGGCGTAGAACGCGGGCCCGAAGTGCGCCTTCAGCCAGGCACTTTGGAGGGTGATGACGGCGAACGCGGCCGAATGCGAGGCCGGGAATCCGTAGGCGCCCATGCCCTTGAGCTGCTCGAAGGTCGAATCGACGACCCGCTGGTCGTAGCCGGCCTCGGCGGCGCGGGTGCGGAACCACGTCTCCAGGGCGGGCAGGCGCTCAGGGCGGCTGAGGGCGCGGCGGGCCTCCTCCCCCATCGCCAGATCGGTCCGGGTCAGCACCGAAATGACCTTCGCCACCTGCTCGTTGAACACGAGCACGCCCAAAGTCGGGGACAAGGCGGGGATAAGGTCCGGGTGCGGGTAGCGCACCGGCTGCCGGCCGTGCCGGGCGGCCAGCCACGGGCGGATCATGTCGGCGGCCACCGGCCCGGGGCGGAACAGCGCGAGCTGCACGACCAGGTCGAGGAAGCTCCTCGGTTGGGCGCGGCCGAGGAGGTCGCGCTGGCCGGGGCTGTCGATCGAGAAGACGCCGAGGGACTCGCCCTCGCGCAGCAGGGCGTACGCTCCTTCGTCGTCCAGCGGCACCTGAGCCGGGTCGTCCAGGTCGATCGCGCGGCCGGTGGTGCGCTCGATCTCGGACAGCGCGTACGACATCGCCTGCATCGTCCGGTTCCCGAGGATGTCCAATTTCAGGCAGCCCAAATCCTCGACATCCTCCTTGTCGAACACGCTCATGGGCAGGCCGTCCCCGGGGGTGGGGAGCACCGGTGTGCGGGCCAGCAGGGAGTCGTCGGAGAGCAGCAGGCCGCAGGGGTGCATCGCCTGGCCGCGGGGCAGGGCGTCCAGGTCCTCGATCAGGTCCCAGAAGCGGGTGCCGTAGCGGTCGGCGTGCTCGGCGACCTGGCGCAGCTCGGGCAGCTCGGCCATCGCCGAGCGCGCGTCCTTGGCCCGGATGTGCGGGAACGCCTTGGCGAGCCGGCCCGCCTCCTCCGGGTCCAGGCCCGTGGCGAGGGAGACGTCGCGGATCGCCCACCGGACCCTGTACGTCTCCGGCATCGCGACCGCCGCGACGCGGGAGCTGCTGAAGCGCTCCAGCACCAGGCGGTAGCAATCGATCCGGCGGTCCGCGGGCACGTCGACGTCGATGTCGGGCAGCGAGCGGCGCCGGAATGACAGGAAACGCTCCATGATCATCAGGCCGTGTTCGAGCGGGTTGACCGCGGAGATGCCGAGCAGGTGCACGATCAGGGACCCGGCGCCGGAGCCGCGCGCGGACACCCGCACCCCGGCCTGCTTGAAGTCGGCGACGATCTGGCTGACCGTCAGGAAGAAGGTGGACCAGCCCAGGCCGGTCGCCACCTGAAGCTCCTCGGCCAGCCTCTGGACCGCGTCCTGGTCGTGGTCCATGCCGCGCTCGGCCAGCGCCGACTCGCACCGCTCGCGCAGTACCCGAGCCGATGAGCCCGGCAGCAGACCGAGCCGGTCCTCCTCCGGGAATCGGACACTGCCGATCCCCAGGTCGGACGCGGGGTCCAGTCGGCACTCGGCCGCCGTGCGGGCGGTCACCGCCAGCAGCCGCTGCCCGCCGGACGGCCCCTGGCCGGCCGCCTGCGCGACCTCCACGGCGAGCTCGGCCATCTCGGCGGGCCCCTTGAGCCACCGCTCGCCGTTGCACACCGCGCCACGCTGTACGGGGCGCAGTAGCCGGGCGGCGTCCAGGACGTCGGCGATCGGTCCCTGGCCCGGGTCGGCGTAGCGGGTGGCGTTGGTGAGGACGGCGAGCAGGTCGAGGTCGGCGGCAAGTCCCACGGTGCGGGCGGCCAGGCGCAGACTGCCGGGGCCGGTGCCGGTGCGGCGCAGGTGGACGGCTTCCAGGCGCAGGTGGGGGCCGAACCAGGTCCGCCACGGTGCGAGCAGTTCGGTGGCGCGGTCGGGTCGGCCGGCGGCGAGCGCGCGCATCGGCTCCGAGCTGGGGCCGAGGAGGACGGTGAGGCCGTCGGTGTGGGCGGCGAGTACCTCCAGGGGGACGACGGGCTGGCCGCCGCCGCGCTCGGCCCGTACCGCCCATGCGGCGGTGATCAGCGCGCACAGGTTGGCCCAGCCGGTGCGGTCGCGGGCCAGCAGGGTGATCCTCGGCGCGGACTCGTCGACGAAGGCCCCTCCCCTCGCCGGGGCGCGGCGCTTGTCGCCGGGCCGGTCGGGCTGCTCGACCAGGCCGACGGCGAGATCGGCGCCGAACAGCGGCCGCACCCCGGCGGCGGCGCAGGCCTTGGCGTGGCGGACCACGCCGGAGACGGTGTCCCGGTCGGTCAGCGCCAGCTCGGTGATGCCGCGCTCGGCGGCCCGCTCCGCGAGCGCGGCCGGCAGGGATGCTCCGTAGCGGACCGAGTAGCCCGAGGCGGTGTGCAGATGGGCCGCGAGCACCCTGCGTCGCCTCCTGTCCGGTTGCCCCCTTCTTCGTCTCGTCGTCTCCGGCTCCCCTCCGGCACTCCATTCGATAACATGTTCGATTACCGGCGCAAGCTGCATTACCGCAGGTGGGGGCCATGGAACGGTACGTGCGCGTTGCTTCCCCCGGTCTGCTTCCTGCGCGGAGACCTCCACGAGCCCCGCTGGGACCGTTCGACCCCCATGCCCCCAAGCCGCGGATGCGGAAACTCCGAGGAGGCGAGACCCGGGCAAAACACTTCGTAGCCACGGGGAAAGGCGAGGATGATGTGGGTCACTGGCGTCACTGCTCGACCCGAGGGGAACCCACATACGATGCCGCTTGACTGGTCCCGCGTCGGCTCTGGGCACAAGGAACCGCTGCTGCGTCCCCGTGAAATCTACGCGGCGCTGGCGAGCCGGCCATGGCCCTACCTGCGGCACGAGCAGGGCGAGGTGCTGGAGAGGTGGTTCGCGCGCCGTACCGACCGGGACATGGTGATCAAGCAGAACACCGGCGGCGGTAAGACGGTCGTCGGCCTGCTCATCGCGCGCAGCACGCTGAACGAAGGCGTGGGCAAGGCCGTCTACCTCGCGCCGGACACCTACCTGGCCGCACAGGTGCGGGCGGAGGCGGACCGGCTGGGTCTGGCCGCCACCGGCGACGCGGACGACCTGGCCTTCCGCTCCGGCCAGGCGATCCTGGTGACCACGTTCCAGAAGCTGATCAACGGCAAGTCCGTCTTCGGGGTGGCCGGTGACGGCCGGCCGGCGATCGACCTGGGGATCGTGGTCGTCGACGACGCGCACGCGGCTTTGGCCACCGCGGAGGGTCAGTTCCGGCTGACCGTGGCGGCCGACCACCCGGCCTACGCAAAGCTCCTCGCGCTCTTCGCCAACGACTTGGAGGCGCAGTCTCCGAAGGCGTGGGCGGACGTGCGCGCCCATGACTTCACCGCTGTGGTGCGCATTCCCTTCTGGTCGTGGCAGGCCCGCCAGAGTGAGGTCATGGCCGTCCTTCACCCGCACGCCCGGGACGAGGGCTTCAAGTTCGAATGGCCGCTGATCGCGAACGTGCTGCCGCTGTGCTCGGCCACCGTCACCAGCCGCGGGGTGGAGCTGCGCCCGCCGTGCCTGCCCATCTCGATGATCCCCGCCTTCGACAAGGCCACCCGGAGGGTGTACCTGACCGCCACGCTCGCCGACGACAGCGTCCTGGTCACCGACCTCGACGCCGACCCGAAGCAGGTGCAGCTTCCGGTCACCCCGGGCAGCGCCGCCGACCTGGGCGACCGCATGATCCTGGCACCCGTCGCTCTCAACCGCTCCCTGGGCGACGAGGCCGTGCGAGTCCTGGCCCGGCAGCTCGCCGACGGCGACCGCGATGGCGACAACGTCCCGGACGCCCCGCCGGTCAACGTCGTCGTGCTCGTCCCCAGCGAGAAGGCCGCCGCTGCATGGGAGCCCTATGCCGACCGCATTCACTACGTCCGCAACCTCGAAGCCGGTGTCGCGGAGCTGAAGGCCGGCCATGTCGGCCTCGTGGTCATGGTCAACAAGTACGACGGCGTCGACCTGCCCGGCGACGCGTGCCGGGTCCTGGTCCTGGACGGCGTCCCCCGCCCGATGGACGCCACCGAGCGACGCGAGGCCGCCGTGCTCTCCGGCAGCCCCACCTTGCTGGCCCGTCAGATTCAGCGCATCGAGCAGGGCATGGGCCGCGGAGTACGCGATAGCGAGGACCACTGTGTGGTGCTGCTGCTCGGCAGCGACCTTGCGGTAGCGACCCACGACCCGCGCCAGCGCGCACTGCTCTCCCCGGCCACCCGCGCCCAGGTCGAACTCAGCCGCGACATTGCCGACCAGATCCAGGGGGAGGGCCTGGACGCCGTGCGCTCCGCGATCGGCGCGTGCCTGGACCGGGATCCGCAGTGGGTGGCGGCCAGCCGCCGGGCCTTGGCCGAGATCCGATACGCCGACAGCGGCATCGTGCGACCGGAGGCCGTCACATCCCGGCAGGCGTTCGACCTGGCGGCCACCGGCCGGCTCCGCGACGCCGCCGACACGATGCAGCGCGCCACGACGGACGTCGAGGACCCTGCTGTCCGAGGACTGCTGCTTGAACAGCGGGCCGCCTACCTCAACCACGTCGACCCCGCCGCGGCGCAGCGCATGCTGGTCAAGGCCCTGGAGCTGAACCCGTTTGTGCTGCGTCCGGCCGCCGGGGTGGTGCCGGCGCAGCTGCGGGCCGCGGCCGTTCAGGCGAAAGCGGCGGCGGGGTTCCTGGAGCAGGAGTACACCGATGGCATGTCGCTGGTGCTCGGCGTCAAGGCGCTGATGGACGAGGTCGTCTGGGGCGACGAGAGGCGAAGCGACGCGGCGGAGGCGGCCTGGTTGAGGTTGGGGCTCCACCTCGGCGTGGCCAGCACCCGGCCGGAGAAGTTGTACGGGACGGGCCCGGACAATCTGTGGGCGCTGACCGACGAGCGGCACGCGGTGATCGAGCTCAAGACGGGGTGCAGCACCGAGACGATCGCCAAGAGCGACCTGGACCAGCTGGGTGGAAGTGTCCGCTGGGACGCGACGACCCACGCCGGCGTTAAGTCGCTGGCGGTCATGGTGCACCCCAGCCCGGTGGTCGATGCCCGGGGCACGGCCGTGGACGGCATGCGGGTCGTGACCCCCCAGAAGTGGGAGGCGCTGAAGAGGGCCGTGACCGTTTTCGCCGTCGCGCTGGCGGACGGGAACGGCCGCTGGCGCGACGAGCAGGCCGTCGCCGAGCAGTTGGCGGTCGGAAAGCTCATGGCGGGCGGGTTGTTCCAGACGTATGGCGAGACGCCGCGTCCGCAGGAGTTGAAGGCCCAGCGGTAGCTGACGTCATTACTCGACCGCCCCGTCGTCGAAGCCGCGCTTCCAGTAACCCCGCCCGAACCGCCGACCTGGGGCGGCCGGACCGCTCGGGGGTTCGGCCGGCCGCTCTTCCACGGTGCGGCCGACAGGCCGAGGCGGCAGTCCGGGCTACGCCAAGGAGGTGCTGCGACGGAGCGGCCGATAGGCCGCACGGACGGCGGCTGGCGCGGGACGGGGCGAGGTTCAGTGACCGGCATCGGCGGCGGTGGCCGCGCCGCCCCGCCGGACGGCGGCCGTCATCGCCCGGTGGGCGGCTTCGGCCTCGGACGCCGTGGTGGCGGGCACCGGAGACCCCTCCACGGTGTACCACTCGTCGGCGCCGTCGTACTGGATGTGCAGGATCGCCTGGCGGCTGTCCCAGGTGGTGCGCAGGGTGAGGTCCCCGGTGATGACGCCGACCTCGACGGTCATGACGCCGCCGGGGCCGGCCGCGATGCCGGCGGTGACGACGGGCTCGGTCCGGGCGTAGGGCTGGTCCGGGGTCGTCATGAGCCCGCCGGGCAGGTGTCGAGCATCTGGCCGACCGCGGCCTTCTCCGGCTTGGTGACCGTCAGCTTGTAGTAGCTCTTCACGTTCGTCCAGGCCTTGCCGTAGTTGCACCATGCCGACTGGAGCGGCGGCTTCCACTGGTCCGGGGTCTGGTCGCCCTTGCTGCGGTTGGAGGCGGCGGAGACCGCGAGGAGCTGCGGCCTTGTCAGGTCATTGGCCAGGCCCTTGCGCTGCTCGTCGGTCCAGCTGTCAGCCCCGGCCCGCCAGGCCGCCGCAAGCGGAACCAGGTGGTCGATGTCGATCTTGCTGGGGTCGTTGACGGTCAGGCCGTCGTACGGGCTGACCCAGTTCCCGGAGGTGGGCTTGCACTGGGCGTCGGTGGTCACTGCCTGTCCGTCGCGCTTAAGCACCGCCTCGCGGACGTCGCAGTTTTGCCCCTGCGAAGCCCAATGCGGGAACCGGTCCCGGCTGTACCCGGTCATTGGCCGCAGCTCGGCGACGGTCAGCGCCTCCAGCTCGACCCGCGCCGCCGACACCGACGAAGGCGCGGGCCCCGGCCAGGCCCCTGCGGTCGCGGGCGGCACCGGCTTGGCCTGGCTCTCGTGACCGGCCGGCTTCGAGCACGCGCCGAGTGAGCCCACGAGAAGCACGACGCCCGCCCCCGCCGCGGCCCGACGCAAGTACAGAGAGGACATACGCATAGCTGACAGCCTGCCCACCCTGACGCTCCATCACCAAAACGGCACGCCACAAGACCACCGTGGTCTGCGCAACACCGTGGCGTCGGTGCAAGCCGACTCGGTGCACCTCCTGCTGGCCGTACGGCCCCCGCCCGGCCGCAGGGTCCGCACAGCCTGAAGAGCGCTGGACGGATCGGCGGGCCGACGGGCGCGACGAAGGCGCAGCGGGTCGGCAACTACAGGAGGACCATCGCGAGCATCAGGGCGGCGATGGTGATCACCAGGGCCAGCAGCACGATGGGCTCGACCATCGCGCCGCCGCGGCCAGACAGCTGACGGCTCATTACGCTCCCCCCTTCGTGCGCCCGGCAGCACGATAGCCGATCAAGCACCGCCGACGGTCAACGCGGAAGGTTGTTACTACACAGACGAGTGGCTGTCGGGCGATGCCAGACACTTGCCGTGCACCAGTTCGTTGGCCGGGTGGCGCCGTCCGCCCGGCGCCTTTTCGATGTTCCGCCGCGCTGTGGAGGCCGTGTATGGGTCTGACCGTGCAGACGCTGAGTTTCAGGTCCGTCCTCCATGCCCGGTGGTCCGTCGTCTTCGACCACCTGGGCGTGGAGTGGGAGTACGACCAGCGGGCGTTCCCCCTCGGTGGCGGCCTCACCCACCGCCCGGCGTTCTGGCTGCCCCAGCAGCGCATCTGGTTCGACGCGATCGGCCCTGCCGGCCCGAACGACGTGGCGGCCTGGCCGCGCTTCGCCTTCGCGGCCCTGCCCGAAATTCCGGAGGCGGACAGCTGCGTGCTCGTCGACCTCCGGGAGGAGCACTCGATCCTGCCCGCCCGGCTGCCGGAGCGCTGGCGCGGGCGGGCTCTGCTGGCCACGGGCTCCATGCCCACGGCGGACCAGACGGACCCGTGGGACGGCGGCGATCTGAGGATCTTGGGGGACGACTACTACCAGTGGACCCTGTGCCCCGAATGCGGCCAGCTGGGGGCCGAGTACGCCGGCTACGCCAACCGCATGCCCTGCCACTACGACCACCGGGCCCACGAGGCCAGCAACAGCGCCGACCCGCTGATGCTCGCCGCCTACCGGGCAGCCGCCGACGCCGAGGTGGTGAGCAGCGGCGAGTACACCTGGGACCCGTTCACCCAGGAGCACCAGGGCGGCTGGGAGCGGCGGGTCCTGGTCGACGAAGACCTGTGGCACCGCGACCGCCTCGCCCGCCGGGTCTGCACCGCCGACTGCTGGTCGACCGCCAGCGCCTGGCGGGAGACCGCCCGGGCGGACCTCGACGGCTGCCTCGACGAGAGCGAGGCCGGGGCGTGCACAGCCTGCCCCGGTACGGTCTGCACCCAGTGCGGGACGCGGCCCGCGCCGGGCCCGGGCGAGTTGTGCCTCGGGTGCCGCCCGCTTCGGCCGCCGCTGGACGAGACCGCTGCCCGACACCTGCTCAACTCGCTGGCCGGCAGCATCAGCGCCCGCAGCGGGATGCCGATCGCCAGCGTGCAGTACCAGATCAACGGGCACGTCGGCGTCCGCCGGCGGGCCGAGGCGACCTTGTGGTGCATCGCCCAGGCCCTCGACTTCGCCACCGAATGGCTCACCGGCCTCGGATGGACGCGCTGGCCCCCGCCCGCGCCGGACCGGTCGGACGCCGCGCAGGCTCAGCCCGCGGCCCGCCCGCAGGTCGCCAGCACCCTGCCCGCCCCGCGCGTGGTCATCACGGCCCGCATGGCCGGGACCTGCGGTCTGTGCCTGGACGACGTCTACGAAGGCGACAGCATCGGGCGCATCGAGATCCCTGCCCAGAGCCGCTACGGAGATCCCGGCTGGCTGTGCCAGCACTGCCTGCGGCTGCGCCGTCATGCCCCGCGGCTGCGCGACGTCGCCCTGCGGATCTTCCACCGGACCTGGGCAGGGCAGCATGCCAGCCTCAACCAGCTGGAGGTCCGGCTGCTCGCCGACGCGCTCACCGCCCGGCTCGCCGACCCCGGGGAGAGCCCGTCCGCTGCGGCGGAGGCGATGCTCGGTCGGCTGAGGCAGGTCCTGGACGACGGCAAGCCCGCGAGCCTGGGTGGCAGCGAGACCGCCGACGTGATCCAACTGCTGGCCGGCCGCTCCTGGGACGGCGGGGACCAGGTCGTCCTGGACGCCGTCGCCGCGCACCTTCGCGAGTGGCGCGAGGCCGCCTCCATCGGATACGGCCGGCCCCGGACGCTCAGGGCGCAGACTCCCCTGCGAAACTGCACCGCCCCATACCCGGTGTAGGGCCCCGCCCAGAAGCTGGCACCGCCGTTCGGCCCCGGCCACAGCAGCCCTCCTCGGGGGCCTCCTCCCTCCTCCGCGCGCAGGACGGGCCGGCGCCTCGGTGTACCGTCCCACAATGAGCAGCCCGACCCCTGACCTCGACCTCGTGATCGAGACTGCCATCGAGGACACCGTCGCCACGGCCAGCCCGGTATCGGGCCGCTGGATGACCGCCGAACTCGAACGGCGCGGACCGGAAGCAGTGTGGACCGGAGCCTGCCAGCTGCTTGCCCCATTGGCCGCCCGGCCCGCCTACGGGCAGGACCCGGCGCAAGGCACCGACCGGCTGCGCGCTGTCGTGCGGTCAGCCCAGCCGGACGTCGCCTTGGCCTTGGCGGTGCGTCTCGCCTACCAGGTCGAAGGCGAGGAGGGCGCCGCCGGAATCTGGGAGGCCGAGGACATCGAGCTCCAGCGAGCGGCGCTCATGCACCTACTCATCAGCTACTGCTTCAGTATCGGCTTCGGCGGACGCCGGCTGGGCGCGGCGCCCACCGTGGCGCTCATCCGGGAGGCATTCCTGAACCGCCCGGCCCGTCCGGCTGCTGCACCGCTTGTGGCAGGCGCCCCAGAACCGCAGGGCGGATGACGCCGACCTCACCGCTGCCTCAGGATCGGACGACCCTGGCGACACCACAGCGCCGACGCCCGGCCCTGTCCGCGCTGCCGCGATTCCCGGGGCCGGGCCCAGCAGTGTGGTCAGAGCAGCGGCATGCTGCTGGAGCGCGGGCAAGGCCACGACCGGGCGCACCCCGCCGAGGCCCGATGGCGGAGCCCCAACTGCGGGTCAGCGCCCACTGTCGAAGGTCCCGAACAGGCGGGCAGCGGCCGTCGTGCTGTACCCGTAGAGGTCCTCTGGGTCGCGCCCCTGCGCGGCGATCTCGGCGGCCACCACGACCCGGTGTTCGGCGTGCTCCTGCTCGGTGACCGCGTCCCAGAACAGCCAGCGCCCGCCGGTGTGCGGCGGCTGAGCGAGGACAGTCCGCACGGCGAAAGGATCGTCTCCAACGAGCAGGAAGCCGTCCGCGTGCATGATGTGCAGCAGTTCCCGGGTGCAAGCCCCGCTCGCGGCCGCGGCCGGCCACGTCGTGGCCAGTTGCCGAGCGAACCGGTCGACGGGCACTTCCGATACCTCGCCGGGGCCGATGAGGCAGTGGAGGACGCCCCTGGCGATCATGCTGTCCAGGACCAGCGCGGCGGCGGGGACCTGTCCTCCGTACACCGGGGCCAGCCACATGATCCAGCGTCTGGTCTGCTCGGTGATGCCGGGCCGGTCGGGCACCTCACCGGGCTGAAGGTCCCACCACGGCATGTCGGTGTCGTTGTAGAAGGCGCCGGGCGGTTGCAGGCTGCGCAGCAGCGGCGGCCGCCACGCCGGGACCGGCCGCTCGCGGCGGACCCGGCCGGGCTTGCGGCGGCCCATCAGCTCATCACCTGCTCGGCCTGGGCGCGGGCGTCGGCCCACGCGTCGAGCGCCTCGGTGGTGGGTTCGCACAGCGGAACCCACCCGCCGGGGACCTCGCCGTTCTCAAAGCGGCGCAGCAGCGCGTCCGCTCCGGCTCCGGCACCGTCGGGACCCCAGGGCCGGGCGGTGGAGATGACCAGGACCTCGCCCAGTGCGCACGCGGCCGCCACCCAGTCGTCCGTCAGCGCGGTCACGGCGGTGTAGAGCGAACGGGCCGGCTGCCCGCCGTCCTCCAGGCAGGTGCGCAGAGCGATCCAGGAGGGGGCGAGCGAGCTGCCGGTGCGGTGCTCGATCCGCGCCGTCCAGCCGTACGGGGCGTCGCCGCCGTCCATCCCGAGGCCGAGCTCCTCCCGTACGTAGTCCTGCCACAGCTGCTCCTGCTGCTGCGATCCCATGAGGCCGGCGAGCTGCTGGGTGTAGAGCCGCAGGATCGGAGTGGGCCTGCCGTCGTGGTCGGCGAGCAGCGGAGCGACGTAGGGCCGGTAGACGGCGTAGACGGCCTGGCCTTCATCGGGCCGGCCGTCTCCGTCCAGCGGTGCCCAGGACAGCTCGACCTCGGCTGGCTCCTGGGGGACGGCGGCGGGAACGGCCCAGCGGATCGCGGACGGCGCGCAGGCGTGGTGGGCAGAATGGACGGCCAGCACCCCGGGGTAGGGGTTGAGGTCCGGGTCGTAGCGGCTCAGCAGCAGGGTGACGGAGGTGTCGGTGGTCTGGGGGTTGCCCGGCTCGTCGCACCAGTGGCAGGTGTAGCGGCCCACAGCTCCCGGCAGACGGATCTTCTTCAACCAGGCGGCCCAGTCGGTCCGGCAGTTGCGCTGGAGACCCTCGCCCCGGCCCAGCGCGAGGATCTCGTCGGACAGGACCAGCCGAGGCGGCCGGAGACCACCGTCGATGATGCGGGCCGCTGCGGAGTGCGTGAGGCCCAGCTCCGTCTTCAGGTGTTTGATGGCCTCTCGCCGACCAGCGGAGGAGTTCTTCGGCACGACAGCTTCTTCCCACCGGGTGCCCACACCATCCCGGCCGGGCGCGAAGGGTGCCAGAGCAGGGCGAAACCAACGCGGGCCCTCACTTGGACCGTTGGCCGCCAAGTGGTCACCGGCCGGTGTGGGCGGGGTGACGGCGGCGAGGAACGTGCGCGTCCTGCTCCGCTCGCACCCTACCGCAGCCTCAGCGGGCGACGGGCGACAACTTGGCGGCGGTGTCCTGGCCGGTGCGGCCAGGGGGCCTCGGTACTCGGTGGTGTGCCTGTCCGGCGTTGCGTCCTGCACGCGGAACGCCGTCTGCCCTGACGTGGCCGGAGCGGGGATCGCCCCGGCCGGTCGGGGGTCAGGTCAGGTAGGCGGCGACCAGGTCGGCGAACTCGTCCGGGGTGACGATCCGCACGCCGAGCTCCTCGGCCTTGGTGCGCTTGGAGCCGGCCTTCTCACCGGCCACCAGCAGGGTGGTGCGCTTGGAGACGGAGGAGGACGCCTTGCCGCCCGCGCGTTCGATCAGCTCGTTCATCTGGTTACGGGAGAGCTCGGCGAGAGCACCGGTCATGCTGCCGGTGACCACGACCGAGCCGCCGGCGAGCGGGCCAGCGTCGGCGTCGGTGTTCTCTCCGGTGGCCGCAGCGGCCGGGGCCGTTTCAGCGGTGCCCACGCCCAGCGCCGCGAGGCGGTCCAACAGCGGGGCGAGCTCGGCGAGCTCGGCAACGACGACCCGAGCCTTCTCCGTCCCGATGCCATCCACCGCCGCCAGCGTCTCGGCGTCGGCGGCGCGGATCGCCGCCATGGAACCGAAGTGGGCGGCGATCCGCCGGGACATCGTGCGCCCCGTGCCCCGGATACCGAGAGCGCAGAACACCCGGTTGAGCGGCTGCGTGCGGGCGGTCTCGATCGCGGCGAGCAGGTTGTCGGTGCTGGTCTCGCCCATCCGCTCCAGGCCCAGGAGCTGCTCGCGGGTGAGGGTCCACAGGTCGGCAAGGTCGGCCACCAGCCCGGCCTCGACCAGCTGCACGGCCCGGGTGCCGCCCAGGCCCTCGATGTCGAGCTGGTCGCGCCCGGCCGCGTAGATGATGGAGGCGACCGCCTGGCAGCCGCGGCCGCGCACGCAGCGCCAACGCTGTTCCGCGCGGTCGATGGAGTCCCCGCAGCGCGGGCAGACCTCAGGGAACACGATCGGCCGCTCCTCACCGGTGCGCTCCTCCACCAACGGCGCCTCCACGCGCGGAATCACGTCGCCGGCCCTAAGTACGTAGACCGCGTCACCAAGCATCAGGCCGCGGCGGGTGATGTCGGCGGGGTTGTGCAGGGTCGCGTAGGTGACGGTGACGCCGTCGATGACGACCGGCTCCAGGACGGCGCGCGGGGCGATGATGCCGGTGCGCCCGACGTTCCACTCGACATCCAGCAGCCGGGTGACCTTGTGCTCGGCGGCGAGCTTGCGGGCGACCGCCCAGCGCGGTGCACGCGAACCCGACCCCGCCTCCCGCTGGTCGGCCGCGGCGTCGGCCTTGACCACGACGCCGTCGATGCCGAACGGCAGCTCGGGGCGCAGCGCGGCGATCTCGTCGATCCGCTGCTGGGCCTCCTCCAGCGTGGCGCAGCGCGCCGGGCGGGCTGCGGTGGTGGCGGCGGTGTTGGCCCCCAGGTCGGCCAGGCGCTCCAGCAGGGCGCTGTGGGTGAGGTCGTTGTCGAGGCCGACCGCGCCGTAGCCGAAGAAGGTCAGCTCGATGCGGTAGGGACGGTCCTTGGCACGCAGGGTGCCGGCGGCGCCGTTGCGCGGGTTGGCGAAGGGGACGGCGCCGTGGGCGGTGCGCACCTCGTTGGCGTGCTCGAACTGCTCGCGGGTGAGCAGGACCTCGCCGCGCAGCTCGACATCGACGGGCTCGGCGAGCGCGGCGGGCAGGCCCAGCACGGCGTCGGCGGCGTGGCTGATGTCCTCGCCCGCAAGGCCGTCGCCCCGGGTGATCAGCCGCTCCAGGCGCCCGGCGCGGTAGCGGGCGGCCACCGCCAGGCCGTCCAGCTTGGGCTCCACGCACCAGCCGTTCACCGGGCGGCCCAGCCGCCGCTCCAGCCCGGCCGCCCAGTCCGTCAGCTCCTCGGCGGAGAAGACGTTGTCCAGCGACAGCATCGGCACGCTGTGCGGCACGTCGCCCTGGACCGCGCCGCCGGCGACCTTCCCCGTGGGCGAGTCCGGCAGGACCTCCTGCGGGTGCGCCTCCTCGTAGGCGGCGATCGTCCGCACCAGCGCGTCGTACTCGTCGTCTCCGAGCGGGGTGGCCCCGTCGGTGTAGTACGCGGCGGCGGCCTGGACGGCCGCGGCAACCGCGTCGGCGTAGGCGGAGGAGGACGACAGCGGAGCGGATGTATCGATCATGGGGACATCATCGCGGCCAGCACCGACAACGTAGCTACCGCCAGTTGCGGCATCTCGACCTGGCCGGTGCTGTCGCCCTCGCGGACGTCGCCCAGGCCAGTCCGCATGTTCTGGGTTGGCGAGCGGAGATGACAACCCGGGGAGCAGGCAGGGTCCGGCAACCTATCGGTGAGCTGCGGCCTGATCCGGTCGTGGATCTTGGCCGCCTTCGGAGTTCGCCAGCCGTGCCGGACTCGCCGAGCGGAGCGGCAGGCTCGCAGCGTCCACTATCGGGTGAATTGCTGCCGAATCCAGCTGGCAGTGCGCCAGCATGACGGCGTGAAGAACGCGAAGACCTGGCACGAGCGCGGAACCCACGTCGAACGCCGGCCCTCGCCGCCCGTCGGGCGCAGCGAGGCGGAGCAGGTGGTGTGCCCGCGTTGCCGGGCCGGGGCGGGCAGCCCCTGCCGCGGCGAGCAAGGGCAGCCGATCAGGCCGCACAAGCAGCGGTTCGGCGCAGCTCGGTCCCAGGCGCAGCGGTCCGGGTCCGGGGTGCGGCGAGGTGAGCCGGTGCCGATCGAGCGGATCCGTCCGGTGCCCGCGCCGGCATCGCGTGCGCAGGGTGCCGGGCGGACAGTGCGGGGTGTGCCGGTGGCCCCCGGGCCGGTGGGCGGGGGTCAACCGGTGCCGCCGCAGGAGGCGCTGGTGGTCGACTGTCCCAAGTGCGGGGTGGAGGCGGGGGCGTGGTGCCCGGGTCCTGACGGCACGGTGGGTGCCCACAGGGAGCGCAGCGCGGCCGCCCGGCAGGCGAGGCAGCACGGCCGCGGTGGGGCCGTCCCCGCGCCGCGGCTCGGGCGGCAGGTCAGCGCCGGGCAGGTCCTGGCGGTGCAGTGTCCGGCGTGCGGTGCCGCGGCCGGGCTGCCGTGTCGTGGGCCGGCGCCGCGCGGGGAGGTGCTGCCCGAACCTCACCCGCACCGGGCGCTGGAGGCCCGCAGGGAGCTGTTCGGCACCCGGGCCGCTCCCCCGGTCGCGCCTCGGGCCAAGGGCGCCAAGCAGCGCGGCCCCGGCGCCGCGGGCGGTGCGGCGGGCAACAACCCGTTCATGGCGGCCACACAGGAGCTGATGGGCAAGCGGCCCTCCCAGGCCAAGACGCGATCCAAGCTCAGCCAGAGGGAGCTGGACGCCCAGTACCGCCGGGCACTGGCCGCCAACCCGGGCCAGGCGAGCGCGATGCGTTCGGCGGGCGCCGCCCGCGGCGGCCGCGGCGCGTCCCGCAAGGGCACTGGCCTGTACGGATAGCGGGTGCCTCGCCGCGGAGTGCCGCAGACCCGCCCGGCCGGGAAGGCTCGGGCGCCGGAGCCCATCGGTCCGGGCGCCGGCATCGGGCGTGTGACGTGGAGGTTCGCCTCTCGCTAGTTCGCGGGCGGCCGGGTGCCGGTGTTCAGTCCCAGACTGTCACGGTGTTGAACCCCCCGATCGGCCCACAGGTCCGTGACCTGGCGACCGGCCGCGCCGTTGGGCGGGGCGCGATGTGGACCGACAACGAGGGGTGGACCGTGCGGAAAAGGGCTTGGGCTCTGGCAGCCGCGGTGATGCTCGCCGCCGTACCCAGCGCGGCGCTGGCGCAGAACCGCAGCTCGCAGTCCATCGGGCTGGACGCGAGCGCGGGCGACGGATCGGTGTGGGGCAACGCCCGGTTGACAGCCACCCAAGAGAACAACGGCTACCGCTTGAAGGGGTGGGTCGAGTCCGGCGCAGGATGCGTGGAGCTGAAGGCCGTGAACATGCACCTCGGCTCTTACTTGGGCGGGGACCAGATCGTGAAGACCTGCGAGACGAACGTCCAGGTCCCGGTGAACGCGTGGACCCACCACACGGACGTCGTCCTGTCGGCGATCGTCCCTCACGGCCAGGACTGGGACTCGCACATCGTCACGCTGACCGGCCGCTGACGCACGCCGCCCGTACGGCAGGGGCATCGTCTTCCCCAATTCCCTCGACGGACGGCTCCCGGTGGCCGGACACTGAGCCATGGTCTCCCCGCCCGCCGGACTGCCGGCCATCGCCACCGCTCCCCTGACCTCCGGCCTGACCTGCCCCGCTCTGGTCACCGTCGTCGACGCCTGCGCCCCGGCGCAGGTGGCCTGCGGGGCGGTGCGCGACGGTGAACCGGTCGATCTGATCAGCGCGCTGGCGGGCACCGGGCGCTCCAACCCGTTCGGCGCCGCGCACATCGTGGAGGAGCTCCAGCAGCACCTGCCGAGGATCGCCGCCAAGACCGGCGTGCCGCTCGACCAAGCGCAGGAGATGCTGTGGACGCGGATGCTGCCCGGGGTGCCAATCGTCGACCTGGCGATCGGCGACCACCTCTCCCCCGCGTCCAGGCTGCTGCTTCGCGACGACCCGACGCTTCCGGCGAGCGCCCGCGGTGACGCCGACGACGCACCAACCGCAGCCCTGGCCGAGTTCCTCGCCCCGGCGGTCATCCTGACCCAGGACTCGGTGTTCACGCGCTTCGGGCTGGCCGTCCCGGTGGACCAGTGGGTTGGCAGGGCCCACGGGCTGCTGCGCGCGGCCGGCTTCGAGACGAGCCTGTCCACCTCCGTGCTCGTCGCCGAGATCGCCGCCCGCCTCGCCGGGCAGTTCGTGGCCTGGTTCGGGCGCACTGCCGTCCGCAACCCGGTTCTCACGGGCGCCGTGGTGGCCCTGGCAGTGCTGGTCTGCCGCCACCAGGGCCTGCTGGACGCGGCCCGGTGGCGGGCCGGCGCCGTGTCCCTCAAGGAGATCGCGGCGCCGCTGCTGGAGAAGTTCGCCGCCGCCAGCGAGGACCACGCCCTGACCCGCGGCGGCCTCGTGGTGGTGGAGGCCGCCGCGGGCGAAGTGACGACCGAGCAGGCCGCCGCTCGCCACCTCACCCGAGCCGGTGCTGCCCTGACGCCGGGGCAGCTGCGGGACGCGCTGCTTGCCGACGGCACCCGGATACCCGCGACCCGGCTCAGGTCCGCGATGCGCGAGCACCCCGCGTTCACCCGGCTCCCCGGTGACCGCTACGTCCTCGGTCGTCCTGCATTGCCCTGATCCGTTCGTGGCCAGGCAGGACGACGACGGCGCACGGCTTCGCCCGGAGGCCATCGGCCCGAAGTGACGAGCGGGCGGGCTATCTCCTTGAGCGCAGCGCCCAGACAAGGGTGATGGCCTGATGGCACTGTGGTCACCGCCGTCCGATCTGGAGTCACTGCCGCCATTCGGGGTCGTAGAGATCCTCGGGGAGAGCTTCCACGGTCTTCAGGACACTGTCCGGAAGGTGTCGGGGGTCAAGTGCAAGGAGGGCGGGAAGGTCAGCGGTTCGGAGCGCTCGCACGCCGGCGCGGTGCCGTTCGCCGATGTCCAGAGAGCGCGGCTCTGCGTCTGCCGCTGCAAGGTAGCAGGTGACGAACGGGTCCAGGGCTGCTCTGTGCGCCGCCAGGTGGCGGCGAAACGTGGGGGTGTCCACCGTGGCGGTATTGGCGTCTTCCGCGCTCGTCGTTGCCGGGATGCCGCCGTAGGCCATGAACAGGCTGGTGTAGGAGTTGATGCAGTGGTGGTCGGGGCCGTCGGCCGGTTCGGGCAGCCAGTGGCCTTTCGAGGCCCCGGTGGTCTCGCCGACGCGGTAGCGGATGAAGTCGAGCGTCGCTGGCAGGGTGTCGATGCCGATGACTCTGGACTTCGGAGCGGCGAGGATCAGGTCAGCCAGCGTCGGGTCGGCGTCAGGGGCTACCGACTGCGGGGCTACGAGCCGGAAGCGCTCTCCGTCCACTTCCTCGTCCCAGCGGGGGATCGCCGCGGTAATGGCCTCGTACTCGGCCACCAGGACGCAAGCGGCGGGGTGCTGCGTGAAGCTGCCCTTGGCTGTGAACGTGCCGAGCGGCAGCCTGGGAGCTTCGGCGAAGACGGTGTAGCTGCTGCTCGTCTCACTGTCGGACTCAACCGTCAGGGCGACCCGGCCCGATACAGCGGGGATGTCGATCTGCGCCGTCCAGGCCCCGCTTCGGCTGTCCCGGGTCCAGTCAGGGCGGCGGTCGGGGACGGTGGCGGCCGCGAGCGCCCAGTCCACCATCTCCCGCACGGCGTCGCGCCCCTCTCTGCTTGCCTCCTCGCTGTCAGGCTGGGCTTCGGGGTGAGCAAAGTCGGGCGAGAGCCTGCCCAGTGCTTCCAGGTCGACCCCAGCGCGGTGGCAGGTGTCGAACAGCTCATCGGCTCCGAGCGGGTGAGCCAGGTTGGCATGGGCAACCGGGACGTCGGTCCACCAGAGGCACCTGGCGATCCAGCCCCCACCTGCTCGCAGCGCTGCGGATGCCGGGTCCGCCAGAATCTTTTTCGCCGCTGCAAGGGCCAAGTCGGCCACGGCCAGGGCGAGTGGTTCCGCCGGGTAGCCGATCAGCAGGCACAGAGCGTGCGCCGGATCCCGGGGGGCGGCAGCACCGGTCGAGAACTCTGACACCAGGCGCAGTACAGCGGCCTGGGGATCGGGGCGGCCAGCGTGTTCGGCCCCGGCCGTCGGCCAGAGGGGGAACGGAGCCGCGGCCGACAGCCACAGGGGCGCGGGGCTAGGAAGGGCCCGGTCGATGAGGTAGGAGGCTCCGAGGTGCTCGTGGATGAGCAGGTCGACGGTTTCCATTCCCTTGAGGCTGCCGAGCAGCCCGATTCGGCGTAGCGTCGCGGAGAGCTGGGTCGCCAGCGGATGCGTCCGGTGGTGATGCCGGTCGGCTGTCTCCACTACCGCGGCGTGCGTGGGCTGTGCCGTCCGCCCCTGGCGTTCCGCTTGTGCTACGGCGGCGGCGATGGCTTTGTTCCAGTCGCGCTCGAAGGTACGGGCCAGGACGATTCTGCCGCCAGCGAGGGTCAGGACAGTGTCCTTGCCCTCGCGACTCCAGCGAAGGCCAGGTACACCGGTCGGTTCGGTGCCCGGCGCGGGGGTGGGGATGAGAGATGAGGCCCACCGGGGCAGTTGGTCGCGCCCGACGTGCAGCACGAGTTCATCATGGCGCGGTGTCAGCCACTGGATGCCGAAAGGGCCGCCGGTGTGGGACAGCCAGTGGAAGCCATAGCCGGTGATCAGCGCAGAGAACACGGCGGCCTCAGCGCGGGCCTGGTCACGGGTCGACTGCGGAATCAGCTCGGCATTCTCGGCGAGCTCCCGCTTGGCGCTCTGATAGGGCTCATTCGTGGCCCAGCGGCGCAGTGCCACGAGATCACCGAAGGTTGGGACCTCGGGCCAGTTGATTGCGTGCACGATCGCTTCCTTCGCGCGCTGCCCGGCCAGCGCATCTAGGAGGACGCGCAGAAAAGTTCATGGTGCTCAGGGCCAAGCATGGGTGGGCGCCCGAGGGGCGCAGGGTTCTGCCTTCCCGATGCCGCGTTTCCGGGTGCGGCATCCCGGCAAGGCCGGAGACCGGCCTGCGATCATCGTGCCAGAGGTCGTACGCGATGGGAAGAGTCATCCTGACTGGTCGTTGACTCGCACGGCGATGCCCGAGGCGGCCCAACAGCCCTTCTGTCTGCTCGGGCCGACGATGTCGTGCAAGCGGTAGCGTGGGCGCCGCAGCCAGCCGGTGCCCGGTACCCGGCCCGTCGTTTCGCTTCCTTAGGGCTGGCGGCCCGGGCGTGCAGGGTGTGGCACGGGCGGGAGAAGCCGCGCACGGATCCCGCTCCCAGCATCACTCGATCAGGTGAATCCCTTTGCCGGGGGCCCTGCTCCCGCTGAGCCGGGACAGCATGGCGTCGTCGCCGGCGCAGAGAGCGAGGACCCCGCGGTGAGCAGCACTGACCTGACGGACTGGCCGGCCGCGTTCGAGCCGTCCGATCCGCCGCGGCTGGGCCGAGTGCACTTCTGGCGGCCGAACGTGACGGTGCCCGAGCCGGAGTCACCGCCCGAGGAGGCCGAGCACCGCCCCCACCACCACCTGGTGGTGGTGCGCCAGCAGGCCAACGGTGTGCGCACTTCGCGGGTGCCGTACTGGTCGATGCCGGTGAGCGCGGCTGTGCCCGTGCTGAGCCGGGCCCGGCTGCGGGGAAGCGGGGACGAGGCCTGCCGGTTCTGGGGCGCGGCCTCGCTGCTCGCGCTGCGCCTGATCTCCCGGGGGCGGATCGACGTGGCGGTGACCGAGTCGGGCTACGACACCTGGCGGTGCGCGCCGCTGACGGACCAGGAGCGGGAAGAGCTCGCCGCGCTCGCGCGGGCGATGCCGCCGACTGCCCACGCGGTCCCCTTCCAGGAGTCCTACAGCGGGCGACCACTGCTGCCCGAACCGCTGTTCCTGCTCCAGGCCTACCTGGACGCGGTGGCGGACGCCTTCGCCCGCACCCCCGAGGGCCCCGAGCGTGCCGGGACGCCGGTCTTCACCGCGCTGCCGGCCCAGCACGTGCCGCAACTCGCCCTGCACAGCGCCCCCGCGCCGGCGCCGCTGGCGCGGATCTCCCTGCTCGTCGCGATCGACGACGACGGACCCTTCGGCGTCCGCGCCCTCCTTCAGGTCCGGCGCACCGGAGTCGACGAGGCGCTGCTGAGCGCGAGCCAGGTGTGGGACGACGACGGCGACCCGTCACTTGATCCTGTGCGGCTTCACGCCCGCGTCGCACTGCACGCCGCGGCCCAGGCGTGGCCTCCGATGCGCGAGTTCGTGGACCAGCCCGGACTCGCCGCCATGGACCTCTCCCCCGACCAGGTGGACGATCTGCTCGGCCAGAGCGCGGCCGACCTCACGGCGGCCGGCTGCGCCGTGTTGCTGCCGCGCGACGTGGTCCGGGCGCTGACGGTGCGCGCCCAGATCTCCACCAGAAGTCCGGGCTCGGCGCTGTCGGGCGCCCTGCTCGGCCAGGACCAGCTGCTGGGGTTCCGATGGCGGGTGGCGCTGGGCGGCAAGGAGCTCACCGCCGCGGAGATGACCCGGCTGGTCGAGGCCCGGCGGCCGTTCGTCCGGCTGCGCGGCCAGTGGGTGCGGGTGGACCCCGCGCTGGTGGCCAAGCTCCGCCGGCGCAACCGTGACCTGACCGCCATCGAGGGACTCGCCGCTGCGATCACCGGCGGAGTCGACGGACCTGGGGGCGAGGTCGTCGACCTCGCCCCGGTCACCGGCCAGCTGTCCGTGCTCCGCAAGGCGGTAGCCGGTGCCCGCGACCGGCCGCCGGCCATCCCCGCCGCGCTCCAGGCCACCCTGCGCCCCTACCAGGAAGCGGGCCTGGGCTGGATGCAGCAGCTGACCTCGGTCGGGCTCGGTGCGGTCCTCGCCGACGACATGGGTCTCGGGAAGACCTTGCAGCTGATCGCGCTGCACCTGGCCCGGCAGGAACAGCCGGACACCGCCGGTCCGGCGCTGATCGTCTGCCCGGCCACCCTGCTCGGCTCGTGGACCGGCGAGCTGGGCCGCTTCGCCCCGAACATCCCCGTCCACCGGGTCCACGGCCCCGAGCACCTGCCGGACGATCTGCCCGGCGACGCGGTCGTGCTGACCACCTACACCACCCTGCACCGACGCCTGGAGCCGCTCACCTCCCGCCGCTGGTCACTGGCCGTTCTGGACGAGGCCCAGCACGCCAAGAACCCGCACACCGCCATCGCCAAAGCCGTCCGCGCGATCCCCGCGGCCTCCAGGGTGGCGCTGACCGGCACCCCGGTGGAGAACAAGCTCGCCGACCTCAAGTCCGTCTTCGACTTCGCGGTCCCCGGCCTGCTCGGCACCGACGCCGACTTCCGCACCCGCTATGGCCGGCCGATCGAGGCCGAGGGCGATCCGGTGGCCGCCGCCCGGCTGCGGGCTCTGACCGGGCCGTTCGTGCTGCGCCGCCTTAAGTCCGACCCTGCGATCGCGCCTGACCTGCCCCCCAAGATCGAGACCGACCACCGGGTCGACCTGACGACCGAGCAGGTCGCCCTGTACGAGGCGGTCGTCCAGGAGCACCTGGAGCTGATCGCCACCGCCGAGGGCATCGCGCGCAAGGGCCTGGTCTTCAAGCTCATGACCGCGTTGCGGCAGATCTGCCTGCACCCCGCCCTGTACCTCCAGGACGAGGACAACCCGGCCGGGCGGACGTTCGCCGAACGGTCCGGCAAGGTCGCGCTGCTGGACGAGCTGCTGGACGTGATCATCCCCGAGGGCCAGGCCGTGCTGGTCTTCACCCAGTACGTGCGCATGGCCGGCTTGCTGGCCGACCACCTGGCCGACCGCGGCATCGCCCACGAACTGCTGCACGGCAAGCTGACCGCCCGCCAGCGCACCAAGCTGGTCGACCGGTTCCAGGCCGGAGGCTTCCCGGTCTTCCTGTTGTCGCTGCGCGCCGCCGGAACCGGCCTGACCCTCACCAAGGCGGGGCACGTGATCCAGCTCGACCAGTGGTACAACCCCGCCGTGATGGACCAGGCCGCCGACCGCGCCTACCGGATCGGGCAGACCCAGACGGTCCAGGTCCACCGGCCGGTCTGCGCAGGAACGATGGAGGACAACATCATGAAGGTGCTCTCGGACAAACGCCGCCTCGCCGATCTGGTGCTGACCGGCGGCGAAGCCGGATTCAGCGAGCTGACCGACCAGCAGCTCGCCGACCTCGTCACCCTGCGCAGGCACCCGTGAGCCTGGCCAGCCCCGTCGCCTACAACCGCGATTTCACCCCAATCCCGGCCTGCGACGGCAAGATCGACGCCATGACCGTCGTCGGCCAGGCCTGGCTCGACGCCCTGACCCAAGACCCGGCCACCCGCACCCGGATCCTCCGCGCCCGCCCCTACGCCCGCACCGCCCGGATCACCGAGCTGACGATCTCCCTCACGGTGCCCGGCCAGCACTCGATCGCCCGTGCCGGCACCATCTACTGCGTCCTGGCCGACGACGAAGCCACCAACGAGTGGGACCTCTACGCCTCGCGGATGCACGTGGGGGTGAACGTTGCGACCCTGCCCGCGGACGTCTGGAGGGAGCTGACGCACATCGCCCGGGCCCTGCCGCTGAGATGGGCGCAGCTCGGCAGCGCCGAGATCACCGAGCGGCTGCTCATCGAGGCCCAGCGCAACGACGTCCCGCTCCTTCCGACCGCGCGCGACCTGCACGTGAGCTGCAACTGCCCCGCCCGCCGCGGCATGGTCTGCAAGCACGCGGGCGCCGCGATCCTCCAGACCGCCCGTCTCCTGGACAACGACCCGTTCACCCTGCTGCTCCTGCGCGGCCGCTCGGCGGCCGACTTCCTGGCCGGCGTCGCCGACCCCGACCACCGCAGCCTCGCCCGCAGCTTCCGGGCCGGCACTGCCGCAGAGCTTCCTCAGGTGTCCGCCGACGGCGCCTTCTCCCGCCGTCACCGCTCCGCCCGGCCGCCGCTTCCCCCGGCGCCAGCTTCCGGGACGAACCCCGCCCCCCGGGTCTCGCTCACGCCGATGCCGGGGATCGACATGGACGCGCTCACCCTGCTGGCGCTGCGCACGGCCAAGCGGGCCGGGGCGTTGCTCGACGAGTTCCTCGCCGAGACCGGACCGGCTCATCGCGGCGTCGTCGGCCACCCTCGCTCCGAGTTGGCCGGCGACTCGGCCGCGCAGCGGGCGCAGCACCGACTCGGCGCATCACCGGCCGTCCGCTCGTGACGGTCGAGCGCCAGAGCGCCCCCGCCCGCAGGGCCCTTGGGCCCGATCGGCGGGGCGCTCGCGGTGAAGGCCCGGGAGGGAGGGATCCGGCGTCGCTGCCGCCCGGGCCGCGTCCGCACAGAGGAGAAACCAGTGTCACATTCGCAACCGCTCACCCCCGAGGAGAAGCTCGCCGACGCGAAGAAGCTGTTGAGCCTCCCGCACATCGTCGTGATCTGCGGCTCCACCCGCTTCATGACCGAGATGACCGAGGCCGATCTGCGGGAGACCGAAGCCGGAAGGATTGTCGTCAAACCGGGCTGTGACCTGAAGTCGCCGCACGAACTTTGGTCCGATCCTGCCGAGGCCGAGGCGCTGAAGGCCCGACTCGACGAGCTGCACCGGGCGAAGATCCGGCTCGCCGACGAGGTCCTCGTGGTCGGCGACTACATCGGCGACAGCACCCGAGCCGAAATCGCCTACTCCCGGTCGCTGGGCAAGCCCGTGCGGTTCACGCACCCCGAAGTCGACCCTGACGCCTGACCGCCCGCTGCCACCTCGACAATCAGGGCCAGCAGCCCGCCGCCTGACCGTCTCGCGGTGGCTTCGGCCGCCGCCCACCCCAAACGTCCTACGCGGTGAATTCCAGAAAGGTCCTGACTTCACGTGCGCCTGCGTGCTGTCGCAGTTTCTTCCGAAGATCGGCCAGAGCGGTGCTGCCACGCGCGGAGTTCACGCCGCCCATGTGGTCGACCGCTTGGTGGGCCACCGCCACGGCCTGCTCGACGTCATTGAGTTCGAGATACGCCTCGGCAGCCCGGGCTTCGTAGATCGCTGCTCCTCGGGGGAAGGAGTCGCCGTCGTAGTCGTCGTAGATTTCGGCCCTGCCGGCGGTGGCAGCCTGTTGGAAGTGGAGCAGTGCTCGGGTGGGGTGGCCGAGGTTGAGCGCGGAGCTACCGAGCAGCTGGTGGATCTCTCCCAGGTTGACCCAGTACATGGACGGCAGGTCCTCGTCGAGGGGGGCGGCGCGGCTGTAGGCGTCCAGGGCTGCGTTGGCTTCCCGGTCGGAGGCTCGCAGGTCCCCTGCCTTGGCGTATGCGCGGCAGGCTCGGGCGTGGAGCATGGCGAGCATGCGAGCGGAGCCGGTGGCTTGACCGTGGGCGTGGGCCGCTGCGACGAGCGATACCGCTGCTCGGGGGTCGCCGGTCGAGTAGCACTTGATGGCCCAGAAGGCCAAGGTGTTGGCGAGCACCTCCGGAGCGTGGGCGGCAACTGCGTCTTCCGCGGCGTCGGCGAAGTGTTCCTCCGCGCGGTCGGGGTGTCCGCTGTCGTAGGCGGTCCAGCCCGCGGCGCGCTGGGCATCGGCGGCGGCTGCGAGCAGACGCTGGCCGGTGCTCTCGTTGTAGGTGGCGGTGCGCAGCGCGCCGGCGATCATGTCAAATTCGCCGACGGCAGCGTTGTAGACGTGGCCGGAGCCGAACTTGTCATCGAGGTGGCGCAGGGCTTCCAGGCGTTCTTCGTGGAGGGTGGCGACGCTGTTGCCGACCCGGCCGGTCCAGGTGCGGGCGGCGGGGGCGGGGGTGAGGGGGGCCAGGGCGATGGCCATGCCGCTGGCCGCGGTTGTGATCATGAACCGACGACGTTCCACGGTTTCACCGGCCTTTCGGGCCTTCAGCGCGGTCGGGGTCGCGCGGTGTGGTGCGAGTAGGACATCGGGGACGGCCCTTTCCAGCCAGGCAGGCCAGCCGAGCTCCAGGACATCGCGTCGGGGGACGTTGAGGAGATGGGCGAGTGCAAGTTGCGCCTCCCGGTCGGGCGTGGTGCCTTTCTTCCACCGGTGGAGCTTCTGCTTGTTGGTGGCGAAGTTGCCGAACCCCAGGCGCTGGTGCCGTTCCTCCACCCGTTTCAGGAGCGCTTCCGCCTTCCCTCCGTGGTGTTTGACGAGGTAGTCCAGCAGGGCCCCGACATCGCTCAACGGTGCACTCACCTTCGTTGCCGGATCGACGGTCCCAGTGTCCCTGGGCGAAGCCGTTTCGGGGAGAGGGCGGCCACGGTGGATGACCGCTGGATGACCGCGAGGCCACCCGAGATGACGCTGGCGCCCTTCCTGTGACCGCTCGCCAGGAGTCTCCTAGGACGGCCGGGGCGATCAGGCCGGGCCGGAACCTTAGGTCTCGCGGGACCGCGGTTGCTCGGCCGGCGAACCGGTTTGACGCACGTTCAGGTGGTTCACGTCGTCAGGGGGAAGAGTGGTGTCTTCACGGGCAGATCAGCCCGATCTCGGGTTGTCGCGGACAGGGGCGTTGGGGCGGGCTCCAGCGTTCGACGAAGGCCACGGGCATGGCCGGTCGGCAGTCTCCATCGTCGTGTCCCCCGCCGCGTACTGGTCGGCGACGGTGGAAGGGTGCGAGCCTGACCTGCTCGCACGGACAGTCTTCGCGGCTGTCCTGGCAATCGCCACCGGCAGCGAGGATGTGCGCCTGACCTGCGGCACCGAGGATGCCGGGGAGCAGCCGCAGGTCGAGGAGCTCCAGGTCGTGCCGCAGGTCGCGCTACGGGCGCTCTCCCATCGCTGGGTGAGCGCTCCGGCGGCCGGGACCGGCTCGTTGGCGGCTCTGCGGCGGCAGGTCAGTGTCGGCGGGCTGCCAGCGTTCCGCTACGCCGGAGACGGGCAGGCCCCGCTCGACCTCCTGTCTCCCCTGAGCTGCGTGGTCCGTACGGTCCCGGAGGGCCTGGAGTGGACGTTCACCGCGCGCAAGGATGCCGCGGACCCGGGCCTGCTTCACGCACTCGCCGCCCAGGCCGCAACGATGTGGCGGGCGCTGGGCGACGACCCGGATGTGACGGTGGAGCAGGTCGGCCGGACGGCGCGGTCGTTGGCGTTCGAGATCCAGGTCCTTGGTGTCACGGGCCCGGCCGTGGAGGCCCTGCATGCCTGGGGGCAGGCCGTCGGCCTGCCCGTGTCCGCGCGCCGCGTCGAACCCGAGGACGTGGGCCTGCCTACGACGGTGGAAGGCGGCCTTCAGCCGGCCAGCTGGGGCGCGAACCTCGCCGTCCTCGGTCGGGCACTGGGCGCTCTGCCGCAACCACGTCCCGCCCGTGCAGAGCACGAGATCCCCTCCGCGGCATGGGGCACGTTGCCGGACGGCCACGCGATCGCGGAGATGCACCGGAACGAAAGCCGCGAGCTCTACGACGAGATCGTGGTCCGGAATCAGTACCTACGGTATGGCCTTCAGGTTTGCGACGGCGACGTGGTGGTCGACGTCGGCGCCAACGTCGGCGTGTTCGCACTGTTCGCCGCCGCGCAGGCGACCCGAGTCACGGTGCACGCTTTCGAGCCGGTCCCCGCCGTGGCCCAGGCACTGGAGGCGAACATGAGCCTCTACGGGATCAGCGGCACGGTGACTCGGGCCGCCATCGGTGCGAGCGCCGGCACCAGCGTGCTCACCTTCTACCCGCAGTCGTCCCTCCAGTCCGGCTTCTACACCGACGCCGACCGTGACCAGCACATCGTGCGCGAGTACGCCCGCCATCAGGCCGAGTCCCTTCCCGGGCTGCCGGTCGAGTTGCGGGCGGTCGCCGCCGAGGCGCTCGCGCCAACGGCACTCGCGCGCACCGCCGAGCGGCAGGAGATCGCGGTGCCGGTGATCCGCCTGTCGGACTGGATCCGCGACAACAGCGTGGGCCGCATCCACCTGCTGAAGGTCGACGCCGAGCGCGCGGAGGAGGACGTCCTCGCTGGGATCGACGACGCGCACTGGCCCCTCATCGACCAGGTCGTCGCCGAAGTCCACGACATTGACGGACGGGTGGAACGGCTCCGAGCCATGCTCCAGAGCCGGGGCTTCGAGACGGTCGTCGACCAGGACGCGCTGTTCGCCGGGTCCGAGATCCACATGCTGTACGGTCTGCGGCGGCCCGGCGTTTCGCGCCCGGAAGCCCCGTGGCTGGGCCGCCAGGTCGAGGCTGCCGAGCGCTGGGCCGCCACGTCGGCCCTGCCGCTGTACGTGACCGTTGCGCCCGGAGCGAGCGCCGCCGAGTCGCGGCAAGCCCGCCGGGCCGTCGAGGCACGCGGCCTCACCTGGGTGGAGCCGCCACCGTCCTGCACCCCGGCCGGCGCCAGCGCTGAGGGATCGCAGGTGGTGCTGCCGTGGGCGGAGGCGGTGCTGCGCCGGACGACCGCCGCGCAGCGGCCGGTGGCCAAGGCCGTGGTCGTGGACGGCGACAACACCTTGTGGGGCGGGGTGTGCGGCGAGATCGGGCCCGAGAACGTGGACGCCGGCGGCCCCTACCGGCAGGTGCAGGAGTTCCTGCGGGAGCAGTTGGAGGCCGGGCGGGTGCTGTGCCTGTGCTCGCGCAACAACCTCGCCGACGTGGAAGCGGTGTTCGCCGCTCACCCGGACATGCCTCTGGGCCTCGGCGACTTCGTGTCGGTGCGAGTGGGCTGGGGCCCGAAGTCGACCGCCATCAGTGAGATCGCCGACGAGCTCGGCTTCGCGGTGGAGTCGCTGGTCTTCGTCGACGACAGCGCGGCCGAGCGCGCCGAGGTCGCCATCGCGCACCCGGGAATCACGGTCGTCGACCTGCCGGCGGACCCACGGGAGTTCCCCGCCGCTCTGAACGGGACGTGGCAGCTCGACTTGGAGGGCACCGGGACCGCAGAGGACCGGGCCCGAACGGGCCTGATCGCGGTGGAGGCCCGGCGCCGGAGGGCCGCCGCGCAGACGGCGACAACGTCCGAGTACCTGGAGCAGCTGGACCTCCAGGTGGAGGTGTCCCCCGCGACGGAGGACGAGGTGGAGCGGATCGCGCAGCTCGCGGCCCGCACCACCCAGTTCAACCTGGCGCTGCGCAGCCACACGCCCGGAACGGTCCGTCAGGTGCTCGCCGGCACCGGGGTGGCGCTGTCGGTCCGGGTGCGCGACCGATTCGGCGACTACGGGCTCGTCGGCTTCGTCTCGGCGGAGGCCGACGGGCGTGTGCTGCGGGTCCGGGACCTCTTCGTCAGCTGCCGCGCGCTGGGACGCAACGTCGAGTGGTGCATCCTGCGGGAGCTGGCCGAGCAGGCCACCGCCCTCGCCCTGGTCGGCCTCGCGCTCACTGGCACGCCCGGGCCGCGCAACCGGCCAGCGCTGGAGTTCGCCGACACGGCCCGAACCCGGTACAGCCTCGCCGGTACTCCCGACCTGGTGGATGCTTCGGCCGCCGCCGCCCTGGAATGGCGGCTCCTCACCACGCCGCAAACCGCCGCGGCCCCGGCCGCCGGTGGGCTCCCCGCCGCCGGAGCACCGTCTCAGGTGCGGTGGCCCGTCTCGCAGCAGGCCGCCGCGCTGGCCGCGGATGCCTACCGGCGCCCCGGCGAGACGGCCTCCACCACCCCCTACGTCGCGCCGCAGACCGAGACGGAGCGCCGGATCGCCGAGGTTTGGGAGGAGACGCTCAAGGTCGGACCGATCGGAGTCCACGACGACCTGTTCACGCTGGGCTGCGACTCGCTGACCGCCGCCGTGATCTGCGCGCGCCTTCGCCGCCACGGTGTGGACCTGGCGGTCCACGAGCTTCTGGCGCAGCCGACCGTCCGCAGGGCGGCCCGGCACGCGGGTGCCAGGAAGCGCTCGGCCATCGAGCTGCCGGCGGACGAGGATGCCGGGCCGGCGTCGCTCGGGCAGCAGCGCATCTGGGCGGCGGAGGCGGTCGGAGGCTGCGGAAACGCCCAGGTCATCCCCGTGGCGCACCAGATTACGGGCCCGCTCGATCTCGGCCGGCTGCGCTCGGCGCTGGCGGCGGCCGTCGCCCGGCACCCGGCCCTGCGCACCGTGCTGGTCGACGACGGCGGGACGCTGGTACAGCGGCGGCTGACCGCCCAGGAGGTCGACATCGAGCTCAGCGACCTGTCGAGCCTGCCGGAGACCGACCGCGCCGGACAGGCGGACCTGCTGGCCCACCGGTTCTTCCAGGCGCCGTTCGACGTCGGCCGGGACCTGATGGTGCGTGCGGCCGTGCTGCGGCTGGCCCCCGACGACCATGTGCTGCTGCTGATGCTCCACCACAGCGCCGCCGACGGCTGGTCCGTCGACGTCCTCCAACGTGACCTGGGCGCCGCGTACACGGACCCGCAGGCCCTGGCCAGTGCCCCGGCCGACGCGACGTTCGCCCAGTACAGTGCCGCGGCCGTCCGGCGGCGCGAGAGCGGCGCGTTCGACCAGGGCATGGCCGCCGTCCGCGCCGCGCTCAAGCGGACGGCGGCCCGGCCATGGAGCACCCCCACTGGTCTGCCCGTCGAACCCCGCCACCTGCGCTTCGCACTGGACGCCGACCTGGTGGCCTCCGCTCGGGCGGCGGCGCGCAGCCGGTCCGCCACCCCGGTCGCCGTCCACCTCGCCGCCTGGCAGGTCCTGCTCGCCGCCGCGGCCGGCACCGACGCGGTCGTGACGGGCTGCCCGGTCGCAGGCCGCACGGAGGAGCCGTTCACCGACACGATCGGCTTCTTCGCCAACCTCGTCGCCATCCCAGCGCACATCGACTGGTCCGCCACTGCCGGCGGACGCCTCGACACGGCAGTGGCCGCCGCGGCCGAGGCACTGAGCCACGCCGAGGTGCCCTACGGGATGGTCGCCGACGGCGCCGGCGCGGTGTTCGACACGCTCTTCACCCTCCAGCCGCCCGCCACGCACCCGCTGCGCCTGCCCGGCTGCACCGTCGCGTGGAGCGAGCCAGCGCTGTGGCCGGTGCCGTACCCGCTGATGCTCGACGTCCAGGAGCACGCCGACGGTGCGAGCGCACTGCTGCGCTTCAACGCCCACGCCCACCACCCCGTGGATCCGCCGTGGCTGGCCGAGGCGTACCCGCTCGTCCTGGCCGCGCTCTCCACCCTGCCCGAACTGCCCATGCAACGGCTGCGCGACCTTCTGCAACCCGGCACCGCCACCGTGCACGACCTGGTCCGTGACCGACTGGCCAACCTGCGAGAGGACGGCGAACCCCGGTGACCACCACGAGCCCCCTACCCTTCGACGGCGACACCGTGTGGCAGATCAACGCCGCCGCCGACGGCCCGGCCCATCCGGCGACCGCGCCACAGCACCGCCACCTGGCCGCCCACCCCGCCGCCGCCTTCACCGAGCCGCTCCTCGAACTGCGCCTGACCGGGCCGCTGGACACCGGCCGGCTCCGCACCGCCGCCGAGCACACCGTGCGCGAGCACACCGCGCTTCGACGCCACCTCCTCGCCTCCATCGCCGACGCCCACCTCCTCACCCCCGCCCGCGGCAACGGGGAGCAGCCGCTGGTCCGGCTCGTCCGCCACGCCGACGGCAGCCACACCCTCACCCTGAGCCCGGCACTCGGGTCAGCGGACACCACCGGGCTGCTGCGCACCGCCGCCGCCGTTGCGGCCGGCTACCGGACCGGGACCGCGGCCGGGGCGAGCGGCCCGGCCCCGCACACGGTCGACGCCTTCCTCGCCGGGCTGCTCACGGCCCCGGACGCCGCTGCCGGCCGCGAGCACTGGCAGGCCCGCCGGCTGGACACGGGGGCCGAGGAGCTGGCCCGCGCCCTGGTGATGCGCACCGCCGCGCCCGGCCCGCGCCTGAACCTTCCCGTGCCGCTGGACGACGCGAACGCAGACCGGCTCATCCGTCTCGCCGGGGACCTCCAGGTCGGCGTGGACGCCGTCGTGGTGACGGTGTGGCGGCTGCTGCTGGAGCGGATCGCGCCCGGCGAGGACGGGGCGCTGGGCCTGTTCATCCCTGGGCCGGTGGAGCAGCTGCCGGACACGATCGGCCTGCTGGGCCGTTGCGTCCCCGTGCCGGTGCGCCCGGACGCGGCCGGTTCGCTCGCCGACACCATCCGCAGCTGCCACCGGGAGATCGCGCTCGCCGCCCGGTTCGGCGACTTCTTCACCCACCTGCTGCCGGGCGGCGATTACACGGCCGGTGTTCGGCACGTGGAGGCGCCCGGGCTCGACTTCGGTCCGGGCCTGGACGCCACCATCGAGACGCTGCGGGCCGCGACCGACCGCATCCGCCTCGACCTGCACTCCCTGCACACCGGCGGCCGGCTGCGCCTCACCCTGGACGCGGACGGTGCCGCCGTCACCGAGGAGAGCGCCCGGCGCCTGGCCGACTGGCTGGACGCTCTGTGTGCCGGCCTGCCGGACCTGCTCGACATCCCGGCCACGGCGGCGGTCGGGCGGATCCTGGACCCGCTCGCCTCCGGCAGCCGCCTTCACAGTGCCGATCGGCCGGCCACCAGCGCTGCGGCGCCCGCCACCCTGGTGGAGGCGTTCGACGCCCAGGTGGCGCGCACCCCGCTCGCCTGCGCTGCCCGCGACGACGACCAGGAGGCCACCTATCGCGAACTGCACGCCGCGAGCGCCGTGCTCGGCCGGGTGCTGGCCGAACGGGGGGTGACCGCCGGGGACCGGGTGGCTGTGCGCATGAGCCGCCGGGTGCCGCTGCTGGCCGTGCTGCTGGCCGTCGCCCGCCGCGGCGCCGCGTTCGTTCCGATCGACCCGGCCCTCCCGGCCGGCCGGGTGGCCGACCTGCTCGCCGACGCCGACCCGCGACTGATCGTCACGGACCAGCACGGCTTCGACAGGCTCCCGCTGGACGGCAGCACGCCGGTGCTGCGCATCGACGCGTTGCCGGCCCACTTCCCGGCCACCGAACCGGAGCCGGTCGAGATCCGGCCGGAGACGGACGTGTATGTGATCTACACCTCCGGCTCGACCGGCCGGCCCAAGGGCGTGCCGATCACCCACGCGGCGCTGATGAACTACCTCAGCTGGGCCTCCCACCACTACGACACCCCGGGCGGCAGCGGCACCCTGGTCCATTCGCCGATCAGCGTCGACATGACCGTCACCAGCCTGTTCCTGCCGCTGCTGACCGGGCAGGCCGTCACCTTGCTGCCCTCCGACGAGCCGAAGGACCTGGCTGCGGCCCTCGACCGGGCCCGCGATCTGAGCCCACTGAAGGTCACCCCCGGCGGACTGCGCCTGCTCGCCACCTTCCTGACCGGCGCCCAGATCACCCGGGCCACCCGGCACCTGGTCGTCGGCGGCGAGCAGCTGACCGCCGCCACCCTGGACCTCCTGGACGCGCCCGGCCTGCTCGTCACCAACGAGTACGGGCCCACCGAGGCCACCGTCGGCTGCTGCGCCCACACCCTGCGCCTGGGCGAGCACCCGGCGGCCGGACCGGTGCCCATCGGCACGCCGATCCGCAACACCGAGGTCGAGCTGCGCACGCCGGACGGCCGGCTCGCGCTGCCCGGCACCGCCGGGGAACTCGTCGTCACCGGGCCCGGCGTCGCAGTCGGCTACCTTGACCGGCCTGCCGAGAGCGCCGCCCGCTTCACCACCGACCCGCACACCGGCGCCCGCTCCTACCGGACCGGTGACCTCGCCGTCCTCGGCGCCGACGGGCAGCTGGTGATGCTCGGACGCGGCGACGACCAGCTCAAGATCCACGGCTACCGCGTCGAGCCCGGCGAGATCGAGGCCGTCCTGACCGGTCACCCTGGCATCACGGCGGCTGCCGTCGTCACCAGCGCCACCAGCGGCACGCCGATCCCCGCCGCGTTCCTCGTCCCCGCAGACGGCGCCTCTCCGGCCGCCCTGCTGGAGGAAGCCGCCGCACTGGCCGCCGACCGGCTCCCGTACTTCGCCCGCCCCGACCGGTACGAGGTCCTCGACCAGCTGCCGCTGCGCGGCAACGGCAAGGTCGACCGGCGGGCGCTGGCCGCCCGCCCCGCGCCTGCCGCGGGCCAGGAGGCACTGGACGGCGCCAACCCTCAGCTCGCCGTGGTCGCCGCGCTGTGGAGCGAGGTCCTCTCCGCGCCGCCGAGCAGCCCGGACGCCAACTTCTTCGCCGAGGGCGGCGACTCCATCAAGGCGGTCCTGCTGGCCGGCCGGGCGCAGCGGGCGGGCCTGGAGCTGACGGTGCACGACGTCCTGGAGCGGCGGACCCTGCGCCGGATCGCGGCTGCGGCGTGTCCCGCCGGGGCACGGGCCGTGGTGGAGCTGGGGCCGGTGCCGCTGACGCCTCACCAGGCTGGCTTCCTCGCGCGCGGGGAGGCCCGGCCCGAGCGGTGGACCTTGCGGTGGAGCGCCGAGGCGCCCGCGCCGGTGGACGCCGGGCGGCTGGAGCGGGCGCTGACCGCGGCCGTGGCCGGGCATCCGGCGCTGTGGACGTCGTTCGCGAATTTCGGCGGCCGGTGGACGGCCCGGCTGGGCGAGCCCGGCCCGGTTCCGGTGCACGTCCTCGACTTGGACGGCGTCCCGCCTGCTTCCCGTGAGCTGGCGGTGGCCGGGGCCCTGGAGCAGGTGGAGGACGGGATCGGCCTCGCCGGCGGGCTGGTGGGTCTGTGCCTGATCCGTGCCGTCGGCCAGGCGGAGCGCATTGTGTGGGTCGTCCACCACCTGGTCGCCGACGTCGTCTCCTTGCAGAGCCTCAACCAGGAGCTGTGGCACGCGTACGCGAGTCCGGCCGCCTCCGCGGGGCAGCGCGGGGACGGGTATGCGGCGTGGCTGCGGCACCAGGACGGACGGCCCGCGACACCCTTCCCCACTTGGCCCGGGCGGGACGGGGCGCCGACTTGCCGCACCGTCGTCTCGCGGATGGACGTGGATGCCCGCCGGCACCTGGCCGACGCGCAGCAGGCCGCGCCGCGCTGGGCGCTCGCCGTCCTCGGGGCCGCGCTGCTGGGTGCGCTCGCCGAGGTGCGCCCGGACCTGCCGGCCGCCCTGTGTGCCGAGTTCCACGGCCGCGACCGGCCCGGTCTCGACCTGTCGGCCGCGGTGGGCTGGCTCACGGACTTCCGCCCGCTGCGCGCCGAGCACCACCTGCTGGCCGACCCGGCGGCGCTGGCAGCCGCTCTCCACCACCGCATCGAGGAGCCCCACGACTGGACCGGAGCACTGCCACCGGTCGCGCTGAATTACCTGGGCGACCTCCCAGGCGGCCGGGGCCCCGACCTCCCCGAGTCCGGCGCCGGCCCGCTGTTCGGCCTGGAGGCCGTCTGCTGGACCGGCCCGGACGCGGTCGAGGTCAGGTGGCGCTTCGACGAGGCGTTCATCCCGGCCGCCACCGTCGAGCACCTTGCCGACACCTTCACCTGCCGCGCGGCCACCACGCTCACCATCCGCCCGCAGACCACCGCCGGGCCGGCTGGGCTCTCGGTCGCCGACCTGAGCAGGATCACCGCCACGTTCGAGGGATGACGATCATGACCGACCGCACGATCGCCGCAGTCCACCCCGCCACCCCTGCGCAGCAGGGCTTCCTCCTCGGCACGCTTGCCGCCCCCGACGACGCCCTGTTCGTCGAGCAGGCCGTCTTCCCCCTCGCCGGGCCGCTGGAGGTGCCCCGGCTGGAGCGCGCCGTGGCGGGGCTGACCGACGGCCACGAGATCCTGCGCACCGGCCTCGCCTGGAACCTGGCGGCCGACCCGCAGCAAGTCGTCCTCACCCGGGGCGAGATCACGATCGGCGTCGTCGACAGCCGCGGCCACGACGACGCCCGCCAGCAGGCCGACCTGGAGGCGCTGCTGCGCGCCGAGCGAGCCCGGCCGTTCGACCTGACGAGGCCGCCGCTGCTGCGCCTGGCCGTGCAGCACCTCGACGGCGAGCGGCACCGCCTGGTGTGGACCCACCACCACGGCGTGCTGGACGGCTGGTCGCACCTCGCGCTCGTCCGGGAGCTCCTGGAGCGCTACGCCACCGGAGGTGCCCCGGCCGAGCCGGCGCAGTTCGGCGCGTATGCGCGCTGGCTCGCCGCCCAGGACCGTAGCGGCCAGAAGGCGTACTGGACCGGGCACCTGACTGGCTACCCGCCGCTGCCCGCACCCGCCGAGCACCCGCTCGACCCGGATCAGGAGCGGTACGGGCAGCACCGCATCGACGTGGACGCGGCCACCGCCGAGGCCCTGGACGGCTTCGCCCGGGCGCACGGCACCACGGCGGCGGCCGTACTGATCTCCTGCTGGGGCCTGATCGCCGCCCGGCAGCGCGGACGCGACGACATCGCCATCGGCGTCACCGTCTCCGGGCGCACCGCCGCGTTCCCCGGCATCGCCCACCTCATCGGGCCCGTCGCGACGACCGTCCCGGTCCGCCTGCCCACCCCGGCGGGGGACGCCAGCCGCCGGGTGAGCGACGTCCAGGACCTGTTGGCCCGGGCGGAGGCCAACAGCCTCTGCTCCACCGCGGACCTGTACGCCTGGGCCGGGCTCGCGCCGGGCGGGACGCTGTACGACAGCGTGGTCTCGATCGCCAACTACCCGCACGCCGGTGACGCCCGCTCCCGGGCCGGCCTGGTGCTGGAGACGGCCGGGATCCGGTCCGAGGGCGGACGCACCCGCCACCTGCTCGCCCTGGTCGTCGAAACGTTCGACGGGGTGCGCCTGCGCGTGGTCAACGACCGCACCCGCGTCGGGGACAAGGACGCCCGCGCCGCGCTGGACGCCCTGCACACGATGCTTCGCCGGCTGTCGGACCAGGTGGTTCTGGTCGCCGACCTGGCCGCGATCACCCGCGACCTCACCCCCTTCCAGCCCCATCGGCCCGCGACCAGCGACGTCCCGGCGCCCGGCCGGGCGGCCGGCGACGGCGACCCGCTGGTGCGGGTGCTGGCCGACGCCTTCACCGACGTCCTCGGCCAGCCGGTCCGCGCCGACGACGACTTCCTCGCCGCGGGCGGGCACTCGCTGCTGGCACTGCGGCTCGCGGCCAGGCTGCGAACGACGCTCGGCGTCGACCTCACCCTCGGCGACCTGCTCACCGCCGGCACCCCCAGGGCGCTGGCCACCCGGGTGCGCCACCTCCTTACCGCCGACACCGCCGTGCCCGACCCGCTGCCCCCGCTCACCCCCGCCCTGCACGCCGACACCGGGGAGCCGTTCGCGCTGACCGGCATCCAGCAGGCGTACTGGGCTGGGCGCAGCACGGACTTCGACCTCGGCGGCGTCGACTCCCACCTCTACACCGAGGCCGATCTGCCCGAGGTCGACCTGGAGAAGCTGGCCGCCGTCTGGCGGGCCCTGATCGAGCGCCACCCGATGCTGCGCGCGGTCACCACCCCCGACGGCCGCCAGCAGATCCTGACCGACGTCCCGCCGTACCGGATCCACACCACCGATCTGCGCGCTGACGCCGACGTCGAGGCGGAACTCGCCCGGATGCGCGAGCGGCTGGCCCACGCTCGCCGCGATACCGGCACCTGGCCGCTGTTCACCATCGAGGCGGCCCTGCTGCCCGGCGGCGCCACCCGCCTGTTCCTCAGCTTCGACCTGCTCATCGGCGACGCGCTGAGCTGGCAGATCCTCTACCGCGAGGCCCGTGCCCTCTACGAGGACCCGGGCGCCGAACTGCCCGCGCTCAAGGTGACGTTCGCCGACTTCGTGGCCCACCTGCCCGCCCTGGCCACCGGCCCGCAGTACGAGCGCGACCGCGCCTACTGGCGGGCGAAGCTCCCGGCCCTGCCCGCGCCGCCCGCGCTGCCGCTCCTGCCCGAACCCGCGAAGACGGCCAGCGGTCCGCGGTTCTCCCGGCGGCAGTTGCGTCTGCCCGCCGACGACCTCGCCGCGCTGCGCCGGGTCGCCGCCGCGCATGGCGCGACCCTGTCCGTGCTGCTGATGGCCGTCTTCGCTGAGACGCTGGGCCGGTTCACCAACAGCAGCACCTTCCTGCTCAACACCACCATCTACAACCGGCCTGACGTCCACCCGCAGATCAACCGGATCGTCGGTGACTTCACCTCCACCGTGCTGACCGGCATCGACCTGGGCGCGCCGACGTTCGCCGGCCGTCTTCGCGCGCTGCAACGCCAGCTGTGGTCCGACCTCGACCACGCCCGCTACAGCGGAGTCGACGTTCTGCGAGACCTGCGGGAGGCCCGCGACCGCACCACAGCCGCCGCGCCCGTCGTGTTCACCAGCACCCTCGACCTGGAGGTACCCGGCGCCGAGCCGGCCACCCCGTTCCCCGGCACCATCGGCTTCGGGATCGGCCAGACCCCGCAGGTCCTGCTCGACTACCAGACCTACCAGGCCGCCGACGGCCTCGTGATCAACTTCGACACCATCGACGGCCGCCTGCCCGACGGCCTGGCCCAGGCGATGCTGGAGGACCACGCCGCCCAGCTGCGCGCCCTGATCGACGACCCCGGCGCCCCCGAGCGCCCTCGCCTCGGTTCAGCCGCTCCGGCGCCCGAGCTCGCCGCGCCGCTCGGCGGCGACCGGCTCCTGCACGAGCCGTTCTTCGAGCAGGCCCACCACACCCCGCGGCGCACTGCGATCGTGTGCGACGGCGAGCGCACCACCTACGGCGACCTCGCCGACGCGGGCCGGCAGGTCGCAGACCGGATCACCGCCGCCGGGCCGACCGGGGAGCTCGTCGCCGTGCTGTGCCGGCCCGGCCGCGAACAGGCCGCCGCCACCCTGGGCGTCCTGCTCGCCGGATACGCCTACGTGCCGCTGGACCCCGCGTGGCCCGCCGAACGCCTCCACGACCTCCTGGCCGCCACCGGCGCCGCGGTTGTCGTCACCGAACAGGAGACCCGCGACCGCATCCGCCTGCCCGCCGGCCTGACCGTCCTCCTCACCGACGACCCCACCCCCACCACGGGTGCCACGGCCGACCGGGCGAGGCGCGTCCGCGCGGCCGACGACCTCGCATACGTGATCTACACCTCGGGGTCCACCGGCCAGCCCAAGGGCGTCATGATCTCCCACCGGGGCGCGCTCAACACGGTCCTCGACGTCAACGAGCGCTTCGGCATCGGTGCGACGGACGCGGTGCTGGCGGTGTCCCCGTCCACGTTCGACCTCGCCGTCTGGGACCTGTTCGGCACCCTCGCGGCCGGCGCCACCCTGGTGGTGCCCACCCGAGACCAGCGCCTCGACCCCGCCGCCTGGACCGCCCTGGCCCGCGCCGAGCACGTCACCGTGTGGAACTCGGTGCCGGTGCTGATGGACCTGCTCCTGGAGGCCCTGCCCCCGGGCGACACCGTGCTGGAGGGCCTGCGGGTGTGCCTGCTCAGCGGCGACTGGATCCCCCTCCAGTTGCCCGGGCGGCTGCGCGAGCGCGCCCCGAAGTGCCGCATCGTCAGCCTCGGCGGCGCCACCGAGGGCTCGATCTGGTCGGTCCTCCACGAGATCGGCGACGTCGACCCGGCCTGGTCCAGCATCCCGTACGGATGCGCGATGACCGGGCAGAGCGTCCAGGTCCTCGACGACCAGCTGCTGCCGTGTCCCGTGCACGTCCCCGGCCAGCTGTACATCGGCGGCCACGGCACCGCGCTGGGCTACTGCCAGGCCCCGGAGCTGACCGAGGCCGCGTTCGTCTTCGACGGCCGCACCGGCCGCAGGCTCTACCGCACCGGCGACTGGGGTCGGCTGGGCCCCGACGGCACCCTGGAGTTCCTCGGCCGCCGCGACGCCCAGGTCAAGATCCGCGGCTACCGCGTCGAACTGCGCGAGGTCGAGACCGCGCTACGCGCTGTTCCCGGCGTCGAGCAGGCCGCCGTCGTCGCCACCGGGGAGCGCACCAACCGGCGCCTGGCCGCCTTCGTCGTCACCGCCCGGCCGCTGGACGCGGTGCGCGCCGACCTCGCCCGCCGCCTGCCCGCCCACATGCTCCCGGCCGCGTTCACCGTCCTGCCCGCGCTGCCGCTGAGCGCCACCAGCAAGGTCGACCGCGGCGCGCTGGAGCGCCTCGCCGCCGACCAGCCCACACCGCAGCCCGCCGCCAGGACGGCCCGACACGACACCGGTCTGGAAGGGAAGGTGCGGGCGGCGCTGACCGCGATCGCGCCCGGCCGACCCGGGCTGGACGACGACCTGCTCGCCTTCGGGCTCACCTCCGTCGACGTGATCCGCCTCGCCAACACCGTCGAGCAGCACACCAGCCACCGCCCCGACCTGAAGGCCTTCTACGCCGCCCCGACCCTGCGCACCCTCCTCCAGTACGCCGACGCGCCCACCGACGACCCGGCGCCGGCCGCACCCGGCGCTTGGTCCGGCTGGCCGCAGCTGACCGACCCCGCCGAGCGGGCCGCCTTCCGCGCCGCCCGGCCCGCCCACGGCCCGGCCCCCGCCTCCCGCACCCTGCCCGAGCGGGCGCCCGCACGCATGGACGCCCGGGCCCGGCGCCGCACCCCACGCCGCTTCACCACTACCCGTCCGGTCACCTTGGACGCGCTCGCCGACCTGCTGGAAAGCCTGCGCCGCACCGAAGCCGGCGGCTGGCCCGCCTTCCTCTACCCCTCGGCCGGCGGCCTATATGCCGTACAGGTCCACCTCCACGTGCGGCCCGGCCGCGTCCAGGGCCTGCCCGGCGGCCTGTACGGCTACCACCCCGACGCCAACGACCTCACCCCCCACGCCTCGGGCATCGACCTCGATCCCGGCATCCACCTCGGCCCGGCCAACCGGCCCCTGGCGAACACCGCGGCGTTCACCGTGTTCCTGGCGACCGACCCCGCCGACTCCGCCCCGCTGTACGGATGTGACGCCGAGCCCCTCGCCCTGCTCAACGCCGGCTACATGGGCCAGCTGCTGTGCCACGCCGCGACCGAGACGGGGCTCGGGCTGGCCCCGGTGCACGGCGTCGACTTCGACCGCATCCGCTGGCTGCTGCCCGGCGGCGAACACCTCGTGCTGCTGCACACCCTCCTCGGAGGCATCCCCGACCACCCCGCCACCGAGGGAGAGCCCGCATGACCACCACCGCCACCGAGCCCCTGGTCGTCACCGACATCGCGCCGCTCTCGCCCGGCCAGGAGCGCCTGTTCGACGCCGAGTTCGCCCTGCCCGACGGCTCCTGGCCTGCCCCGGGCACGCCGACCCGGCTGCGCCCGATCGACACTAGCGCCGTCCGCATCGACGGCCCCCTGGACACCGCCGCCCTCCGGCGCGCCGTCACCGCGCTCGTCGCCCGGCAGTCCGCGCTGCGCACCAGCTTCCGCCGCCGGCCCGACGGCACGCCCGTGCAGCTCGTCACCGACCACGCCCCGGACCCGATGACCCACGGCACGCTCGACCTCCCAGCCGGGCAGGAGCTCCCCACGGCCGAGGAACTGCTACACCACGCCCCGGCCCACCTGGTCGACCCCCGCCACGACCCCCTCTTCCGGGTGCACCTGCTGCGCCTGGCCGAGGAGCGGCACGTCCTGCTGCTACAGATCCACCACGCCGTCAGCGACGGCTGGTCCATCGGCGTCCTCTACCGCGACCTGTCCGAGCTCTACAACGCCGCCCGCACCGGGCGGGACGCGGACCTGCCCGCGATCCCCCGCACCTTCGCCGCCCACAGCCGGCAGATGCGCGCCGAGCGCGGCGGCCCCGAGGAACAGCGCCAGCTCGCCTACTGGCGCCGCCGACTCGCCCCGCCACTGCCCGGCCACCCGGCCGAGCCGTCGCCCGGCGGATTGAGCCCGGTGGACGTCGAGCCGGTCCTCGTGCCCGGCGACCTCGTCCGGAGCCTGCGGGAGACCGCGGCCACCAGCGCGCAGCGCGGCGGCGTGGCCGGGCCGTTCCTCGCCGCGCTCGCCCTGGTCCTCCACCACGCCGGCGGCGAGCCAGACGTGCGGATCGGCATGATGATCTCCAACCGGGCCCGGCCCGGCGCCGAGCACCTGATCGGCTACTTCGTGAACACCGCCGTGATCCGGCTGCACATGGACCCGGCGATGACTGCCGGGCAGCTGGTGGCGGAGGCGAACGCCGCCGTCACCGAGGCCATCGAGCACCAGGCCCTGCCCATCCAGGACCTCTACCAGGACCTTCGCGGCACCGGCGCCCTCGAAGCGGGCCCGCTGTACCGGGTGACGCTCGCGCTCAACACGATGCGCACCACCTCGCTGACCCTGGACGGTCTGCACTGCAAGGACATCGACCTGGAGCGGATCGGCCCCCGTCACGCGCCGACCAGCATCGAGCAGCGCTGGGTCCTGGGCGAGCACGCCGGCCACCTGGCCGGAACGCTGACCTGGCGCACCGACACCGCCACCAGGTCCGGCATCGAGGCCACGCTCACCGGCCTCGACCAGGCGCTTCGCGCCGTCACCAACCCCCACACCGCCGTCGCCGACATCACTGCCACCCTCCCGCCGGCGACGCGGGAGGCTCGGTGAACACCGCCCAAGCCGGCGTGCCGCTGACCGGGCAGGACGTCTCCGGCCTGCTCGACGCGTACGGCCTGACGCTGCGACGGGCTCGGCCGCTCCCGGGCGGCATGGAGAACACCCACCTCAAGGCGGAGACCACCAGCGGCACGTTCGTGATGACCCTGCTGAACAAGAAGACGCCGGAGCAGGCCGAGGAGTACGCCCGCTTCCTGCGGCACCTGGAGCTCACTGGCGCCCCCGCGCCGCGACTGCGGGCGCTGCACGACGGCGGCTGGGTCACCCAGTTCGGCGGCCGGCCGGTCATCGTCTGCGACTTCGTCGACGGGCGCAGCCCCGCCCGGCTGCCGGCCCGCCTCGTCCACGAGGCCGGGTTCCTCCTCGGGCGGGTACACCGCACCGCCGCGGCCGGCTTCGACAGCGCGCTGCGCCCGCACCTGCGCCTCGACGAGGACGACGCCGCCACCCTGGCTTCGCTGCCCGACAGCGCGTTCGGCCGGTGGGCGCGCTCCACCTGGCACGCCGTCGGCCACGTCCCCGAGCACGACGGCCCCCTCGTCCCGGTTCACGGTGACCTGTTCCCGGACAACATCGTCGTCCGCGGCCAAAGCCTGGTCTTCCTCGACTGGGAGGACGGCTCACTGGACCTGCCCCACCTCGACGTGGGGATGACGCTGCTCGGCCTGTGCTGCCGACGCGCCTTCTCCCCACGCCGCGCTGGCCGCCTGCTGGCCGGCTACCAGCAGGGCAGCGGAACCGCCCTGAACGGCGGCCTGGTGCGCGACGCGGCCTTGTACGCGGCCGTCCTCGTCGCGCTGCGCCGCCACCGCTGGCAGCAGGAGCACCGCCGCCTGCTTGCCGGGCGTTCGGCCGCCGCCATGCACCACCTCGCCGCCTCCCTGGCCGACCGCTGGCCGCAGCTTCAGCTGTGAGCCAGGCCGGTCACCTTCGACCCGCGCGCCCGCTGGCGCGCCCCGACTCCGCAGAGAGCGAACCGCCATGCCCCGTGATCTTGTCCTGGTTGTCGTCCCGCCGAACTCCAACACCGTCATCACCGGTCGACTGCTGACCGTCACTCGCCCCGAGGAGCACTCCGACTGGTCGGACTTCCTGTGCCTGGGAGCGCTGTCCCTCGTCTCCTCCCTCGCGGCGAACCCGGCGCTGGAGCCGGTCTACGTCGACGGCACGATCACGCCCCTGGACGACGTCCTGGAGTACATCACCGCCCACGCCGACCGAATCTTGGCAGTGTGCCTGGGCATGCTGACCGCGAACTACGAGGCCGGCGTCCTGATCGCCCGGCACGCCAAGGCCATTGACGCCCGGATCGCCACCGTCGCCGGGAACGACCACTTCAGTTCCCTGGCCGAGGCGTGCATGACCGCCTCGCCCAGCCTGGACTACGGCTTCGTCGGCAACGAGGTCGTGGTCCCCTTCACCGACCTGGTCGGCGCCCTGCGCGCCGATGCGCCGATCGACCCGGCGGCCTTCCCTGGCCTGGTGTACCGCGCCGACGGCCGCGTGCACACCACCGCCCCACGCGCGGAGCCGGTCTTCTCCGGCTACGACTACACCCTGGTGGATCGGGCCTTCCCGCAGACGCCGCTGTACACCAGGCAGTTCGGTCACCGGATCGCCCCGCGGATCCGCGAGCTGCTCGGCCGTACGGTCACGGCTGGTGTGCCGGTCGACATCGGGCGCGGCTGCGTGAAGTTCGCCGCCGACGACGCCTGCTCGTTCTGCTCCATCCACCCCGGGCAGCTGTGGCGCAACCAGCTCACGCCAGCCCAGGCGTGGGCCGCCATCGAAGCGGCGTGGAGCGCCGGCTACGACTATCACTACCTGACCGCCGACGAACTCCCGCTCACCTTCGCCCAGTTGCTGCACGGCATGGCCGCAGACGCACCCACCTGGTGGTCTGCGCTTCACGAGGATGAGCGGCCCCTCCTGGTGGGCTACGGCCGCGCCGATGGCATCGCCGACCCCCGCAAGACCGCGCTGCTCACCTCCCTCGGGGTGCGCCAGATCATGATCGGCATGGACGCTGGCGCGCCGCTGTCGCTCGCGGCCATGAACAAGCCGGTCGGCGGCCGGCGCCGCGACGTGCTCGCGGAGGCCGAGCGGCTGTACGAACTCAACTCGACCGCCATCACCGTCGCCCGTGACCACGGCATGTTGATCCGCGCCGGGTTTGTCGTCGGCCATATCGGCATGACCCAGGCCCTGCTGGGTGAGAACCTTGAGCGGATCCTGGCCCTGATCACCGAGGGCGGCAAGCACGGCGTGTTCTCGGCGGTCGACGTTGAGGTGCTCTCCCCTCAGCCTGGCGCCCGCGACTACACCTACCTCACTACCCCTGACGCTGCCCGGCAGGCCGCCGCGAGGCTCGGCCTCACCGTCGCGGACGACGCCACCCTCGCCGAGGTCTCGGCCCGCTGGGCGCACCGGGACGTGGTGATGCCGGAGGACGCGATGCGGGACTACACCCTCGCGCTGATGCCCGAGATCACCTTCGACGACCTCGCCCAGGCCCGCGCCGCGATTCGCTCCCACGCCAAGGCGTGCGGCGTGGTCATCGGCGAATGACCCCAACCGCCCCAGTCCGGAAGGAGTACCTGTGCACTTGACCCCTGCCGAGCAGGGCCGGCTGCTGCTGTACACGGCCACCCTGTTGGCCCGCGAGCGTCTCCAGCGTGGTGTGCAGCTGAACGTTCCCGAGGCGATCGCGCTCATCGCCCATGCGGCCTGTGAGGCCGCCCGGGACGGAGGTCGGCTTGAGGACGCGGTCGCCGCGGGACGCGCGGCCCTGACCGTTGGCGATGTGCTGCCCGAGGTGCCGGGCATCCTGACAGAGGTCCAGGTCGAGGCCGTCTTCGCCGACGGCTCCAAGCTCATCGTCATCACCCACCCCCTCGGCCCGGCCACCGACCCCACGACGGCGCCCGGCGCCGTCATGCCCGCCGACCAGCCAGCACCCAAGCACGCCGACATCGTGCGGATCGAGGTCACCAACACCTCCGACGTGCCGGTCACCGTCACCTCGCACTTCCACTTCTTCGAGGCCAACCCGGCCCTGGCCTTCGACCGCGCAGCCGCCTACGGCCGCCACCTCGCCCTGCCCGTCGGCGCCAACGCCCGCTTCGAGCCCGGCACCACCGAGCAGGTCGAGCTGACCCCGATCGGCGGCGACCGGATCGTCATCGGCTTCGCCGGCCTGGTCGACGGCCCCCTCGACGCGCCCGGCGCCTGCGAAGCCGCGCTCACCCGCGCCCACGTCGCCGGCTACCTCGACACCGGCCCCACCACCGACCCGGAAGGCCACCAGTGAGCAGCAGCCACCTCACCTACGCACAGCAGCACGGCCCCACCACCGGCGACCGCGTCCGCCTCGCCGACACCGGCCTGACCCTGCGCGCCGAAGCCGACGCCCAGCAGCGAGGGGAGGAGTTCCTGACCGGCTACGCCAAGACCGGCCGCGACGGCATCCACTACCAGGCCCGCCTCACCGACCGGACCTGCGACCTGATCGTCAGCAACGTCCTGCTCGTCGACCCCGTCCTCGGCATCCGCAAGGCCTCCATCGGCATCAAGGACGGCCGCATCGCCGCCGTCGGCCGCGCCGGCAACCCCGACACCCTCGACGGCGTGGACGTCCTCGCGGGCACCGGCACCACCGTCATCCCCGGCGAAGGCCTCATCGCCACCCCCGGCATCGTCGACACCCACGTCCACCTCTGCTCACCCGGCATCATGAGCGCAGCCCTCGCCGCTGGCGTGACCACGATCGTGTCCCAAAACTTCGGCCCGACCTGGGGCTGCGGCGTCACCAGCCCCGCCGAACTGCGCCACGCCCTGCGCGCCTTCGACGCCTGGCCGGTCAACATCGCCATGCTGGCCCGCGGCTCCTCCTCGGATTCGGACCCGCTGCTGCGCGCCCTGGAGCAGGGCGGCGCCTCCGGGTTCAAGGTCCACGAGGACATGGGCGCCCACGCCCGGGCCCTGGACACCGCGCTGACCGTCGCCGACGACCACGACGTCCAGGTCGCGCTGCACAGCGACACCCTCAACGAGGCCATGTTCGTCCAGGACACCCTCGCGGTCATCGGCGGCCGCACGCTGCACGCCTTCCACGTCGAGGGCTGCGGCGGCGGCCACGCACCTAACGTCCTGCAACTGGCCGGACTGGCCAACATCATCGGCTCCTCCACCAACCCGAGCCTGCCCTACACCCGCGACACCGCCGCCGAGCACCTCCACATGATCGCCACCGTCCACCGCCTCGACCCCGACGATCCCGACTGCCGGCGGATGGCCCACGACCGCATCCGCACCGGCACACTCGGCGCCGAAGACGTCCTCCACGACCTCGGCGTCATCCCCATCACCTCCTCCGACTCCCAGGCCATGGGCCGCATCGGGGAGACCGTCCGCCGCACCTTCGCCATTGCCGCCAAGATGCGCGCCCTGGACCCCGACCCCGGCGGCGACGACAACGAGCGCGTCCTGCGCTACATCGCCAAGCTGACCATCAACCCGGCCATCGCCCACGGCATGGCCCACGAGATCGGCGCGCTCACCCCCGGCCGGCTCGCCGACGTCGTCTTGTGGCACCCGGCCTACTTCGGTGCCAAGCCGCAGCTCGTTCTCAAGGCCGGCTACCCCGCCTGGGGCGTCACCGGCGACCCCAACGCCTCCACCGAGACCAGCCAGCCCCTCGTCCTCGGGCCGCAGGTCGGCGCGTACGGCGCCACCGCGGCCGACCTGTCCGTCGCCTTCGTCAGCGGGGCCGCGCACGACAGCGGCACCGACACCCTGCCGACCCGGCGCCGCCGCGTCGCCGTCCGCAACACCCGCACGATCGGCCTGGCCACCATGCTGCGCAACGACCGGCTCAGCGACGTCCGCGTCCACCCGGGCACCGGGCAGGTCACCCTCGACGGCGACCCGATCAGCTCCCCGCCCGCCCAGGCCACCGCCCTCAGCCGGCTCTACTTCCTGTAACCCCCGGCCCGACCCCCAGGAGCACCCGCATGTCCCTCACCGACCCGGCCCACGACCTCCTCGACCGCGGCCACGCGACGATCCCCCTGCCCACCGCAGACACAGAGGTCCTCGCGGAGCTGCGCACCCAAGCGGCGTGGTTCTTCACTCAGGACGAGGAGACCAAGGTCCGGCACGGCAGCAGGGACTTCAACTTCGGCTACCGGCCCTACGGGCGGCAGTACTCGATCAGCCCCGACCGGCCCGACATGAACAGCTCGTTCACCTATTGGGCGGACGACCCGACCAAGGTCCCCGGCCACGAAGCCGACACCGTCGCACCCTTCCTGAAGGCCCTGGGCGCCTACTGGCGGGTCGCCGCCGACGCAGCCGACCAGGTGCTGACCGGCCTGGCCCGCCACTACGGCTACTGCGACGACCTGGAGTTCCGCACCTCGTCCTACCTGGAGGTCAACTGGTACCTCCGAGACCCCGCGCGGGACCTACTCCAGGACCGCCACGAGGACGGCCACCTGGTCACCCTCGCGACCTCCGACGGCCCCGGCCTGGAGATCGAGACCGGCGGGGCCATGAAGCGGGCGACCGTCGGAGACGGCCGCCTGCTCGTCATGCCCGGCAGCGTGCTCACCGCGATGACCGCCGGCCAGATCCCGCCGCTCTACCACCAGGTCCGCAACCACCAGCTGGAACGCCGCATCACCACGCTCTTCCTGGTCAACCCCAGGCTGGACCGGAACGTGGCCCCCTACACCGCCGCAGGAGGCGAGGGCGTGGACATCGCAGCACTGGCACGGACCAGCGGGTCGATGTTCGGACTGCCCCCGGCGCCGGTCCCCGACCCGCCCACCGCGTGAGCACGAGGAGCCGGCTCAGGCCAGCGCGCGCTCGAACACCGACCGGTTCGCGGCGACGAACGCGAACTCGCGCCGGCTCCACTCGATCCGCGAGGCCAGCACCTCGGGCTCGGCGGGTGCGGTGTCGGGAGAGGCCATGAGCTCGGCCCAGAACCGCGCGTTGCGCGCCTGCCGCTCAAGGATGGCGTCAACCACGGCACCGCGCTCCGGCCCCTGGAGCCCGTAGGCATCGGTGAGGATCTTCACCTGCTCCGCCTGCCGCTCCACAGGGATGGTGCACTTGGAGGCGATGCACCACGTCCACGCCGCGTAGCCGAGGTCCTCCAAGGGCGAGCCCGGGGCCGCAGTGTCGAAGTCGATCCACGCGGTCGGCAGGCCGTCGACGAAAACCGCGTTGTTCGGTCCGACATCGTGATGGCACACCACTGGTGAGCGGCCGGCCAGCTCGCTGCCCCGCGTCGCGTCGTGCATGGCCCGCAGCAGCGCACCGGCCGCCGCCACCTGCTCGTCCTCCCACACCTGGAAGCGCGCCGGAACGTCACCAGGGATAAAGCTGAAATGGTCCATTCCGTCGGTCTGTCCGAGATACTTCGGGGCGCCGTCGAATTCCTGCTGCTCGAAAACCTTCAGGAGAGCGGCGACGAATTCCGAGGAATCCGATGCCGGCCTGCGCACGGAATCATCGACCCGGACGACACCGTCGGTCATCCGCCCGCCGGAAAGCGTGATCGCACCACCAGGCGCATCAGCCATTGCAGCCGCTCCCATCCCTAGATCCCGAATCGGCCCATGGGCCGCCAGCAGCACATTTCCATGCTGGGACACCAGGGCTCGCCATGCGACCCAAGCGATGTTATACGAGTCGCCCTGCACAACGGCCGCGGGGTGACCAACTCGCCGCGCCGCGTGTACAGTTCAGCATTTCCAAGATCGCATTCGGTGATCGCCAGTCGCGTAATTGATCAAAGCGCACCGGGCGTGGCCTGCGGCGATGTCGGCAGCGGACATCAGCGGCATCGCGCTCCTGCGGTGGGCCACGTAGCGAACGTCACCCCAACGGATGACGAGGCATCGGCGCGTTGTCCCGCGGCGGCTAGACGTGCTCATGCAGCTGCGCCCGCGGTCCGGAGGACCGCGGGCGCAGCTGGGCGCGTCTGATCAGGCGAGCAGGTTGGAACGAAGGGCGTCCAGGTGGGCGGCCGTGACCCCGTGGGGTGCCAGGTAGGCGGGGAGCGACCTGTGTTCAGTCAGGATTGTGTCCATCGCGGAGGCCAGCAGAGTTTCGCTGACCGGATGGGAGTAGCGGGTGACTCCTGCCTCGTCCAGGAAGGACGTCGGGCCGGCCGTCAGCCTGAGTTCGGCATTGGATCGCACGAAGTCCTCGACGACCTGGTCCCACGGGACGCCCAGCAACGACTGGATCACCGCCACCGCGAGGCCCGTCCGGTCCTTGCCCACCGCGCACTGCACGACTGCCGGCAGCGAGGCCGGCTGGGCCAGCCGCTCTACCAGCGCCGCGATCGCCGGAGCCGCGTAGGTAGCCATGAACGGGTACAGGGCAGCCGGATCCACGGGCCACGGCTTGCCGTCGAAGCCCGAGACGTCGGTGAATCCCATTGCCTTCAGGGTATCCAGATCGGGCAGCGCCGGAATCGAAACCCATTCGATGGCGAGCCCGTGGATCTGCCCGGGCCAGACACTGCTCTCGACACCGCTGCGCAGGTCGATCACCGTGCGAACACCCAGATTTCGCAGGCGCTCAGCCCCCGCTTCGGTCAGCCGGTTCAGGGAACCGGATCGGTACAGGACCCCAGGGCGCAAAGGAGAAATTCCCGCATCCCGGAAGTTGCGCACGTTCGGAACATCCGAAACGTTTATCTGTGCTGGAAGGAGGCGACTTGCCGACCCTGCTCGAATGTCAGGCTGCGTCATAAGGAAATAGTAGGGCGCATGGCGCCTCTAGGCCTCATGAATTCAGGGAATTTGCATCTTCGTTTGAAGAGTGGCTGGAAAGTGTCGCTCTGCATGCCCCAGTGGCATCACCAATATCTGTAGGATCGTCTTCCATCGGTGGTTGCACGGACCCGGCGTGAATGACAGTTCGAGCAATCTCATAGAGCAAATTCGTCCGGCCTGTCGGCCTCGCGGCTGGTCTACACCCCGCGCTGCCCCAGGTCCCTCAGCTCTGGGGCGCGTGGCTGAGTGCTGCTGCTCGTCAGCACCATGTCGTAACCCGAGGCAGTCAACCGCGGTTGGCCTTGCGACCACCCACGAAAGTGAGACGCTCGTGCCCGTCATCTGGATCAACGGCCCCTTCGGCGGCGGCAAGACGACCCTGGCCAAGGGCCTCATGCGGGAGCTGCCTGGCTCGGTCCTGTTCGACCCCGAAGAGGTCGGCTACCTCCTGCGCGGGGTCTTCCCCAACAAGCGCGACGACTTCCAGGACTTCCCAGCCTGGCGCACCCTAGTCGCCGAGTGTGCCATCCATGTGTACGAGGAGAACGACCGCCGGCCGGTCGTGGCCCCCATGACCCTCCTGAACCACGACTACGCGGCCGAGATCCACGATCGCATCCGATCCGCCGGCACCCCGTTGGTCCACATCCTGCTCCACGCCGAGCCCGACACCATCAGCGCCCGGATCGAAGGCAGCATGGAATTCCCGGGCGACGAAGAGCGCAGCGAGAAGGTCCGAGTCTTCCGCCGCAAGAAGGCCGCGGTCTACGCCGACGCGCACCGGCTTTGGCTCACCAGCGAGGCCGAGGTCATCGACACCACGCACCTCAACCCCGCTCAGGTCGCCGAGCAAGCCCTCAAGACCATCGGCGAGCTGTGAGCCCCACCGCCCCGGCGGCGGTAACGCGCGTGGCCGGGACAGCCGACGCTCGACCTGCTGCTCCTGCGCACCAATGCCTGAATGAACGGTCTGCACCAAGTCGCGTCCTGGGACAACCCGTTTTGCACCGCCGCACCGACGTGAGCCCGCGAGCTCGACGCCGCCCGGCACCGTGCCGAGCCGGGCTGGGTGGTGGATCGGCGGAGCGGAGGCCCGCTAGACGTGCCGGAATCCCCGTGCGGGGTCGCGCGCGGCGTCCGGGTCGAAGGGGATGAACCAGTCGCCTAGGCCGAGGTTGACCATGCCGAGCATCTGATTGACCTGGTTGTCGGGGTCTTCGATGCCGTCCATGGAGGCGTCGAACAGCATGAGGACGTCATGGTCCTGGAAGAGAAGGTCGGAGCAGGCCCCCCAGTCCAGGTCGTATCGGTGGACGGGCAGGCCCTCAATGGCGACTGCTACGAGTCGTGGGCGGTCGGTGGCGATCTCCCGCGCCCGGCTGATCGCCAGGTGCAGGGCCATCTCCTCCCCGGTGCAGCCCGGCTCCAGGTCCCGCCCGGCCGCGAGGTCGCCCGCCAGGTCGTCGAAGGTGCGCGCCATCTGCCGGCGCCAACTGCTGTCCTGCGCGAAGGTCAGCTTCGGCAGACTGGCGAACAGGCCTGCGCTCTTGTGGGTGAGGTGCTCCTCCCCCAAGGCGGCCACCTCGGCCCATGCCATCTGGCCCAGGTCCTCCAGCGCCAGGCGCAGCACCGCCCTGGTGCGGGGGGTCAGCTCCCATTCGTCGTCTTCGTCGTCTTCGTCGGCCTCGTCGTAGGGGTAGTCCATGCCGTGCTGGGAGAGGTCCTGGAGCCGCTGCCGGACCTGGGCGGCGCCTTGCTCGGGCGCGGCCAGGCAGGTGTCGATGACGAGCAGGCCGTCCTCGTACTCGTCCGCGGCCAGCAGTTCCGCGGCCTGGTGGAGCAGCGCGGCGCCCGGCACCGTGGCGGTGTCGTCAATGGGGAGGACGACTGCGTAGTGGTTGTCGGTGAACCGGTCGATCAGCGCGGCCACCAGCGCGGCGGCGACGATCGGGTGCTGCCAGGGCGCGGGCAGCTCCAGGTGGTCGATCACCAGCAGGCTGTTGGGCATCTCGACGGCGGCTTCGAACTCGGAGCTGAACTGGCCGTCGGGGGTGAGTACCTGGGTCGCCACGTGTGCGAGGAAGCCGCCTTCGTCGGTCATGCGGTCGTACAGGTTGCCGCTGCGCCAGTAGAGGCAGCGTGCGGCACGCAGGGTGCCGATGGGCTCGCCGTCGGCGTCGATGCGGGCCGACCAGACCTGCAACCCGTCCCCGGACCGGTCGGTGAGGCGGTGTTGGTGCCGAAGCTCCAGCGAGAGCAGAGCGGGATCCACCCGCGTGCCGGTCACGGTCAGGTGCGGTGCCATCGGGCTCCCTGGTGGTGGCTCTTCCCCTGCGGGGCGGGTGCCGCCAAGCCTAGGGCTTGGGGAAGTGTCGGCGGCCCGCTTGTTCGGGCGCCGTCCCTCGGCCCGGGCCGACGGCGCGGCTCTACGGCAGTGATGAGACCGGTTGGCGGTCCGGTCGCCGCAAGGCCTCCAGCACGCGCTGGAGCATGGCGGTCTCCGGGGATTGGGCCTGGACCGCCGCCCTGGCTTCTTCGAACCAGTGGCCGAGCGACGTACGCCATTGCGTTTCCGCCTGCTTGGCGTGCGCCCGGATCTCCGCGAGCACCGTGTCCGCCTCCATCACGAGGCGGACCAGCTCGGTCGGTGTGATCCGCAGCGGCTCCTCACGGCCCGAGCCCAGGTCGACCTCCACACAGCGGGTCGGGCTCCGCCCTTCGGTCAGCTCGCCGTGCGGCACCAGCCGTACACCGATGCCGCTCACCGGGAGTCCCCCGTGGCGGGCGGGCCCGCGGTGCGGCCCGGGCCGCTGATGGAGCGGGTGACGAGGTCGAACCGCTGGACGGTGGCGGCGTGCGGGACGGAGAACGGGGTACGGCCGGCGACGCGGACGATCCTGCCTCCGCCCTCTCCCCAGCGCAGGTCGACGATCTGGCAGGCCTGCCGGCCGATCAGGAGCCAGTCGCCGCGGGCGAGCTGACGGGGACCGGCGGGCGTCGGCTTGGCGAGCACTGTGCCGTCGTCCAGCCGCACGGTGCTCGGCGGCGGCTCGGGGGCCGGAGGGCTGAAGTCGTAGAGCTGACGTCTGCGGGCGGGCGGGGTCACGGCTGCTCCTGGTGCTGCTGGGGAACGGTGTCGGGAGTCGGCTTCGGGTACCGGGCCCACACGGCCTTGCCCGTGGCGGTCCGGAAGGAGCCCCAGCTCTCGCTGAGCTGCGAGATCAGGTGCAGGCCGAGTCCGCACTCCTTCTCCCCCGGCTCGTCGGTGTCGGGGACCGGCTCCCGGTGGCTGGTGTCGAAGACCAGCACCGTCCAGCAGCCGGTCTCGGAGGTCACGACCAAGTCGGCAGGTCCGGGAGCGTGCCGCTGGACGTTGGCCATCAGCTCGTCCACGATCAGCGCGGCCTCGCCGACCGCCTCGATCTCGTGGTCCGCGCCGGCCAGCCCCGCGAGGCAGTAGGCGGTGACGGCACGGTGGACCTGGTGGACGTTCTCCGGGGTGATGGCCGCGAAGGTGTAGGTGACGCCGTCCACCGTGGTGGGGGCGGGCCCGGCGTCCGACGGCGCGGCCAGGAGGTGGGGGGATGCTGCGGTGAGGGTGCTGGTGGTGCTCTCCATGACGAACGCTCCGTCCGTGCTGGCTGATCCGCGCCCGGGCGTGCAGGGGCGCACTGATTCACGTCGCGGTGAGTGATCGTGCGGGGACTCGCCGCAAGCATGCCTAACTGTCCTACCCGATTCGCAGAGCGTCAAGACGAGAGAATGCGAATTCGCATATCGTCGATTGGCGTAATCCAGTACAGAGGGCAGACTGTTGACCCACCATCACCCCGGGAGGCAGCACGTGGCACCAACCCCTCCGCCGACCTTCCGCAAGCGCCGACTCGGGCAGACCCTGCGCAGATTGCGGGAGGACCGCGGCCTCACCCAGCAGCAGGTCGCCGACGCCCTGGGCATCCAGATCGACCGGATCAGCCGGGCCGAGCTCGGGCGCACGAAGATCGACATCCCACTACTGCGCGCCCTGCTGAACGAGTACGACGTCACCGACCCAGGCCTTCGCCAGACCCTGGAGGACATGACGCGCAACATCGGCAAGCGCGGCTGGTGGCACTCCTACACCAGCTTCCTGACCCTCAACTTCCAGGACTTCCTCGGGCTGGAAGGCGAAGCCGAACGCACCCGGACCTATCAGACCCTGGTGCCCGGCCGCTTGCAGCTGGAGGACTACACCCGCTGTCTCCTGGAGGCCGGCCTCGGCATCGTCCACCCGACGCGCGAGCAGCTCGAATCACGCGTCGCCGTCCGGCTCGAACGCCAGAACCGGCTCCACGCACACCCCTACGAAGTCATCCTGAGCGAGAAAGCCATCCTGGACGACCACATCGGCGACCCGGATGTCATGCGCCGTCAGATCGCGCACCTGCGCGAACAGGCCGACCGCAAAGAGATCCAGCTCCACATCCTCCCCGGCGGCCGCGGTCCGCACCTCGGCCTCGACGGCCCCTTCACGCTCTTCGACTTCCCCGACGGCGGCCAGCTCGTCGCCCTGGAGGCCCTGCTCAACTCCTTCTACCTGGAGGACGAGTACTCCCTGGCCACGTACACCGCCGCCTTCGACCAGATCCGCCACCTCGCCCTGGACATCGACGAGTCCAAGGCGTTCCTCGAACGCGCCGCACACGCGGCGTAGCAGCACAGCGAGAGAGGCAATATGCCAGCAGCACCGTTCATCCCGTCGGACGAATGGCAGTCCTACTCCGGCGACAGCGGCCAGTGCGTCCGGTGGCGCAACCCTCCGGGTGGCACGCCCGGGGAGAGGATCGAGATCGGGGACTCCAAGGACCCGGACGGGCCGACGCTCGTCTTCCCCGTGGAGACCTGGCTCCGGTTCCACTCGTGGGCCGCCGGGCTGGAGGCGTAGCAGCAGGGTCCGGGAGAAGCCGGAAACGAGGGTGCCCGGCGGCTGAGGCCGCCGGGCACTGCTGTTCTCCCGCTACCGGCCGGCCGGGGCGAGGGGGACGATGAAGCGGCGCAGCGCGCGGGCGGCGCCCATGGTGGCTCCGAAGCTCACCACGGGCGAGAGCCCGAGGAGGACGGTCCGGGCGGTGCCGGACAGCATGGTGTTCGCGATCGCCATCAGCCCGAATTGCAGCGCGATGCCCCCGATGAGCATGGCGGCCAGGCGCGCGCCGACGGGGAACCAGGCCGGGCCCGGCACGTGCAGGACCTGCTGGGCGTGGGCGAGGTGGCCGGGGAAGTCCTCGGTGACGACGCCGCACTCGCACACCATCGTGGTGCGCCGCTCCCCCGCGATGACGGAGGCCCCGTAGTCGGTCTCGCGCCGGATGCCGTGGCGGCCGTCGTCCATCCTTCGGCGCTTCACCCGGTCTCCTTCGACGTCCTCCAGCGTGCTGCCGGACCCCACCCTAGTGGCGGTCGGCACCCGCACGGCCCCGTTCCGCGCTGGCCCGATCTGTCGGTGGCCCCAACTAGCATCGGTTCATGGGTATTTGATACCTAACCGGCCAAATGTTCCAAATGTGTGCTTGCTGCACTCCCCCGAACCGGAGGACATAGGACGATGACCGCTCCTGCCCAGACCGCCCCCGCACCCGCGCGCGCCGACCATGGCCCCTACCAGGCCGCCGACGCGGCCGGCATCAACCGCTACCTCTGGGACCTCGGCCGCGGAGCCGGGCTGATCCCGCCCGCCGACACCGACCGAGGCCGCTGGTCGGCGGCCGTCGTCAACCAGCTGCGCACCGAACTGCCCGAGCTGCTGCCCCGGCTCGACGCCCTGCGCCCGCTCGGCGCCCGCAGGATCGCCGAGACCCTACGAACGGCGACCGGAGTCGAGGCCGTCACCGCCGACGACGTGCCGGTCCTGGCCGACCGCGGCCTGCTGCGGCGCCTCGGCGACTTCGAGGGCCACCCCACCTACGGCGCACTGGAGGCCGAGCAGTGGACGGACACCGCCGCCCTGGCCGACGTCGTCGGCGAGCGCACCGCCTGGATCGAGGCCTCGCTGTCCACCGCCGCCGCAACCCAGGCTTGCCCCTGGGCCGAGACCGAGCACGAGTTCACCTGGGCCGCCGAGCAGCGCGGCACCGTTCCCGGGCGCCTCGGCCGCTGGGCCCGCGACGACGTCGAGGCCCTGGCGGCGGACACCGACCTGGCCGAGCAGGTAGAGGGACGGCGCCTGATTCCCGGGGAACGGGCGGCCGATCTCCTGGACATCAGCTACACCCGCGACTTCCCCTACATCCTTGCCGCCGGCTGGCTGGAGCAGGCGGGCTCGTGGTCCAAGACCATGGGCACGGTGCGCACCGTGGAGGTCAAGCTCTATCGGACCGCCGACGTCCTCGCCCTGCGCGGGCGCGACGGAGTGGACTGGGAGGCCGTCCGGGCCGTCCCGCCCGGAAGGACCTCCGCCCTGCGCGCCCACACTGCCAGGAAGCCCAGGCGGGCCGAACTCGCCCGCCGCCTCGCGACCGCGGTGGCCGAGCAGCATCAGGTGCCGGTGCACCTGCTCCACGACAACGTCCGCAACTACTGGAGCATCGCCTGCTCCCCGCAGGACAACCTGACGCTGACCCGGCAGCTACTCCTGACCGCCGCCGACGGCAACGCCGAGCTGGAGGCGCTCGCGAGGGGGCTGCGCCTGAAGGATGCCCGGCTGGAGACGCTGCTGACGGCCCGGGAGGTGTCGGCCCCGGGTGCCGGGCTGGTAATCGACTGCGAGACCACCGACCTCTACGACGCGCGGGTGTGCGAGATCGCGGTGATCGACGCCCACACCGGCAAGACCCTGATGAACCAGCTGATCAACCCGAAGACGCCGAACCGCGCCACCCACGTCCACGGCATCACGGACGCGATGGTGGCCGATTGCCCCACCTGGGAGGAGATCCTGCCGAAGCTGTTCCGGATCACCCGGGGCAGGCGGCTACTGGCCTACAACAGCTCGTTCGACATGGGCGTGATCGCCGGCCACACCCGGGCGGTGGGCCGTCGCCCGGGCCGCCTCGCGGACAAGGAGTCGTGGTGGTGCCTGATGAACGCCCGCTCGGTGTGGGAGGTTCACCGGGCCTACAAGCTGTACGGCAACCACCGCGCCCTGGGCGACGCGCAGGCCGCGCGGGATGTCCTGCTGTCGATCTCCGGGAGCAAGGGGCTGATCACGATCGACCCGTCCAGTCCGGCTCAGGGCCGATGACCCCGCAGGTGCCTCCCGGACCGTCCGGGAGGCACTGCCGATGTGGCGTCAGCAGCCGCAGCCGCAGTTCGCGCACCAGCCGCAGTCGGTGCAGCGCTCGCGCTCCAGGTGGCCGCAGGGCTGGAATCGATCGCCGCCGTCCGACTGCGGGTCAGGGCAGTAGCACTCGCAGCAACTCCCGCACGCCTCGTGCGTACGGTCCTCGCGGTTCCCGTCAATCACGATGGACGAGCGCTCGCCGCAGTCCCGGCACCGGCGCAGCCGCAGCTCTGGTGCCGGCGGTCGGGCGGCCATGTCGGCGGCCCACCGGGTGAGCGCGGCAAAGTCCGCGTCGGTGAGCCCTGTCTCGGGGTTCACCACGTGCAGGAGCACCGGAGCGCCGTGGTCGCGGGTCAACTCCTGTTGCAGCTTCTCGGGGAAGCCGGCCGCCAGCCACGCGAACGGTCGGTCGATGCCGGCTCGTTCCAGGCAGGTGGCAGCCAGCACGTCCCGGCTCCGGTCGCGGATCGTGTCCATCGGGTCCCACATGGACCTGCCCGGGTCGTCCGGGCGGGCGAAGAACGACCGGTCCTGCACCGGAATGAAGCGGGGCAGACGGGTCAGGCCGGCTGCGCGGAGCAGCTCTTCGACCTCCTGCGGCTGCCAGGGCCCGACGACGGCGAGGTCGAACGGGAGGTTCTCCAGGCGGGCGCCGATCTCGGTGTTGAGGTGTACCCAGTGGTACTTCGGCTTGGGGTACGCCGGGTAGTCCTTCCAGGCCTGGGGGCTGACCGGGTGAACGGTGTAGCCGGGCGGCTGCCGGGCGCCGCCGTAGGGCGACAGGACACCGTCGATGTCGAATAGCAGCAGCGGGCGTGCCTGGGCGGCGGCCCTGGCTGGCGCGTTGTTCAGCGAGTGGGACGGTTGGGTGCTCACGGTGCGCTCCACGTCTGGCCGGGACGGGTCAGTGCCGCTCGGGAAGGCGGATGCCCCAGGCGGCGGTCAGGTCGTACAGGAGGGTGTCGGGCAGGGTCTCGGGCGGGCAGTCCTCGAACACCCCGATGAGGCTGACTGGCTCGGCGTGCAACCGCTCCAGAACCGCGAGCAGCTCGGGCTGGCGGACGAGCTGGAGGCGTCCGCCGGGCCGGTCGTGGCTGCTGCCCGGGCCGTAGCCGTCCAGCAGCGCCTGGATCCGGTCGCGGTGGGCGTCGGTGAAGGCGCGCAACCGGGTGGTGTAGGCGGGGCCGTCATCGGCGATGGCGGGTGCCAGGGCGGTCAGGGCGACGGTGGTCAGCTCGACGTCGAAGGGCCGGGGTCCGGCGAGTTCGGTGTACAGGGGCAGGACGGCGTGCAGGAGTTCGCCGGCGGTGATCGCGGTTGACCTCCAGGTGAAGGGAGCGTCCTGGGCCAGTTGGTCGCCGCGGCGGCTGGACCACTCGAAGACGAGGTGGCGCAGTTCGTCGACGCGGGCTCCGAGCTTGCCGTACAGGGCGGCGTTCGCCTCGTTCCAACCGCGGACGTAGTCCTCGCTGGGCTCGGGGCCGTTGCCGAGCAGCAGGTCGTTGAGGTGGTGGGCGATGTCGAAGATGTCGGCCTCGAACGCGGCGACGAGGGCCTGGGCGTCGCGGTCGTTCTGGGACTTGAAGGCCAGCCAGAACAGCAGCGCGGTGCGGCTGTGGAGGCCTTCGCCCCACACGGTGGGCCAGGCCGGTTGCGTGGTGGGCGGGTCTGTGGCGTGGGTCATGGGCGTCCCCTCTGCTCGGGTGCGGGCTGGGCAGCGCGGGTGCGGCGGATCAGGTTCGGGCGCCGCGGGCGTCGGGGCGGGGAAGAATCGGCACCCACCGCCGGCCGTCGAAGCCGGGCTGGTCGTCCCAGGGGCCGAGGGCGTCGGCCAGGCAGTTCCAGCGCCGCACGGCGTCGTCGGGCAGCGGTCCGGCCGTGTGGTTGTCCAGGTCCGCGAGGAGTTCGGCCACGAGGTGCTGGAGCAGGAACTCCGCGGAGGTGGGGAGGCGGTAGTCGTCGGAGTAGAAGTCCGCTTTCGCTGCGAGGCCTTCGCATCGGGCCTCAAGGAACGCTGCGGCGGACTGGACGTCGGACCGGGTGGGGCGTGGGCTGTTCACGGGGTGACTCCCTCGGAGGTGATGGACGCGGGCCGGGATGCCCCGCAGAGCGCGGTAGTGCTCCCCGGGCTTCGGCGATCAGGGCCCTGCGGTTCGGCGCCAGCGCAGGTATCCGGCGTACAGCTCGGCGGAACGGCGGTCGGCCGGGTGGAGTTGGCCCAGGGCGTCGGCGGGGCAGGGCTCGTCGGGTGCCTCCGTTGCGAGCAGTTCGTCCGGGGTGGTGCCCAGCAGGGCGGCCAGGCGCTTGAGTTCGCGCGCTTCGACGCCACGCCGGCCGCGCTCGATGTCGCTGTAGCCGGAGCGGGGATGCCGAGCGAGCGGGCGACCTTGTCCTGCGAGTGCCTGCGGGCGCGGCGGGCCGCGCGGATGTGGCCCGCCAGCGTTGCCCGTTCGGTTGCGTCGGCGCGGGGCCGGGTCATCCGTCGCCCGCGCAGTCGTGGTCGGCCTCGACGTGGTCGCCGTCCTCGAACCCGGTCTCCAGCGACCAGCCGCAGGGGCAGTCGGCGCGACCGTCCCAGGCGACCTCACCGTCGGCGCTGCCGTCGTCTTCGCACTCGTGGTCGGCGTCGACGATGGTGCCGTCGTCGAAGTGGGCGTCGCCGCCCTCCCCGCAGGCGTGGCACTGCCAGGTCGCATACCAGCGGACCATCGGCGTACTGGCCGGACCTGCCGGTGTGCCCGGCGCGGTGCTGGAGGTCAGCACGGCTCCGCTGCTCGGGGAATGAGGTCCGGGCGGCGCCACCGGCATGGTGCTGTCGGTGCTCATAGGTCCGCTTCCCCGTCCTCGTCCCCGCCGTGCACCAGTGGCGCGGGCGGAAGGGCGTGCAGGGTGAAGTGGGTGGGGCCTTCGGCGCTGGTCGGGCCCGGCAGGATGCCGAGGAACCGCAGGACGGCGACCTGCTGCCGGTCGAGCGTGCCCTCCTGGGTCGCGCGGAGCTGCTTGGCCTGCCACTTCCCGGGGCGGAAGTCCGGGTCGTTGGCGAGGCCGGGCCGGTTGACCGGGCCCTGGACGGTTCCGCCGGCGGCCAGGTAGGCGGCGTAGCGGCGGGCGGAGCGGTTCCAGTCGGGGGACTGGCGCCACAGGGGATCCAGGTTGTCCAGGCGCGAGCGCTGCTCGGCGGTGAGTGCGTCCGGATTCTTGCGCTGGCGGCGCATCCACTGCCCGTCGGCGAAGGCGCCGGTGCGGTGGTCCGTGGGCATGGCGAGATGGCCGTGCTTGCGGTGGAAGGCGAGGGCGTAGGCCATGCCGCGGTCCCAGGCGTTGGCGCGCTTGTCCCAGATCATGCCGATCGAGTCGAGCTCGGAGCGCCGCGCGGGGTCCATGCCGTCGGAGGCGTTGAGGTAGCGCTGCTGGTCGAGCCAGGTGATGAGCTCGCCGTACTGCTGCTTGTCGGTCACGTCCAGGTGGCCGTGCTCGGCGTAGAAGGCGGCCGCAGCCTTGTACTGGCGTTCCCACTCCTGCGCGCGGGGGCTGAAGGCCCGGAGCTTGAGGGCCTGGAGGATCTCCTGCTGGTGGGCGGTGGCGTCGATGCGCAGCCATTCGATCGGCGACTCCTGCGGCTCCTCGTCCAGCAGAGCTTCGTCCTCCTCGCCGCTGGCGGCGGTGCGGGAGCGCGTCTCGGGGGCGGTGAGCGGGCCGGCGGCGCGGTGGGTGCGCAGCTCGGTGATGCGGCCGACCACCCGGGAGTCGACGGAGGCCAGGGCCCGCAGGACCTGGAGGATTGTCTTGTACGGGCTGGCGTTGATGGCTTCGTCGGCCTCGACCTGGACGGCCTGGCCCGCGTCGACGACGTCCATCGGGTCGGCGGAGGGGAGGTCGTCCGCTTCGATGCCGCCGGTCTCCGCGCTCGGGGCGGGCAGGTACACCGGGATGATGATGTACGCGATCTTCCCCTGCTGGGGCTTCTGTCGGACGGCCCGGCCGAACGCTTGCACGATGTCGATCGGGCTGGATTTGGGGTCCGCGAAGACGACGGCGTCGACGGCCGGGATGTCGATCCCCTCGCCCAGGAGGCGGGCGTTGCACAGGACGCCGCACTCCTCGCCGTCCTCCCCGGTGTGGGCGGAGAACCGGCCGAAGGCGTCGCGGCGGTCCTTGAGCCGGTCGGTGCCGGCGATGGCCGCGGTCCACAGCCGCTCGGGCCGGGCGTAGTCCGCCAGCGGGTCGCCGGCCGCCTGCCGGGCCTTGTCGACCAGCAGGTCTGCGGTCTCCAGCAGGGTGTCGGAGAACTTGCGGGCGGCAGTGACCCGGGAGTGGAAAGTGATGACGCGCCGCAGCCCGAGGCTCGCGATCGCGCGCAGGACGGCGACCTGGAGGGCGAGCCGTTGCAGGTCCTCGTTGGTGCGCTGGGAGCGAAGGTCCGCGACGGCGGGCAGCATCAGCAGCTCCGCCAGGTCCTCGTCGGTGACGACGGGCACCAGCACCCGGTAGTCGGCCACCCAGCCTTCGTTCACGGCCTGCGTGTAGCCGTAGCGGGCGACGATCTTGCCGAAGGTCCGCTCGTCGTCCATCGAGTAGAGGGTGGGCGCCTTGCCGACCACCAGGTCCGACAGATCGTCGGTGCCGGGCCGGCTGGCGGCGATGCTGGGGGTGGCGGTGAAATACAGGCGGCGCAGCGCCGGGATCTTGTCGTCGTCGTGGACCGCGGCCCACGGCTTGTCGATCGCCCCGGCGGTGTGGTGGGCTTCGTCGACGATCACCAGGTCCCAGGGCGCCAGTCCGAAGTCCGCGTGGGCCTGGACCAGGCGCTCCAAGGATGCGTACGTCGCGTACACGGTGATCGCCTGGCCCTTGTCCGCCGAGACGGCCGCTGCTTCTCCGCTGCTGCCGCCCGCTGCGGCCAGGAGGTCGGCGATTTCGGCGGCGTTGGTGGTGACCTGGGCCTCGATGTGGCCGCCGGCTTCGGCGCGTTCCAGTGCCTCGTCGCGCGAGCACGCCGCGAGGGCGTAGCCGCGGCGGCCGTGGCGGGTGGTCCAGGCCTCGGCGGTCTGCTCCAGCAGCTCGATCCTCGGCACGACGACCAGGACGCGTCCGTTGCGGGCGAGACGGCGGGCGCACTCGGCGGACACGGCCGTCTTGCCGGTGCCGCAGGTCATCTCGATGGTGGCGCGACCGCCGTCCTTGACCTCCCGGCACGCGGTGGTGGTGTTCCGCTTCTGGTAGTCCCGCAGCGGGGTGACGGTGAGCCGGGGGGTGCTGAGTCGGCGGCGCGGGTGCGGCGGCGCGGACGGAAGCTCGCGCTCTTCCCGCTCGGGGGACTGGGTGCCGGTGGCGGACGTCTCCACGGTCAGGTGGTCCTCTGTTTCTGTTCGGACGGGGCGGTCAGTTGTCGTTCTCGGCCTTCGCCAGTTCGAGGCCTTCGTGGTCGAGGTCGTGGTACTTCCACGGGTCGTGGTCGCCGGGGAGGCTGGCGGGCCGCAGCTCGCCGCACCCGAAGGGGCAGAGCTGGAGGTGGCCGGGGTGTTCGGCGGCGCCCCGGCTGTAGCGGTGGCGGACCGCGGCGTCCTTGACGTTGAGGCGCTGGCCGATGCGGGCCCAGGACGGGGAGGGCCGGCAGACGTCGCGCAGTGCGAGCACGATCTCGTCGGCCAGGGAGTCGAGTTGTTGTTGGGCGCTGGAGACGTCGGCCAGCAGCGCGAGCAGGGCGTCGGCGCGCTGGTCCTCGGGGACCGGGTACAGCCGGCGCTCGATCAGGGCGAGGTGCTCGCGGGCGGCGAGGGCGGACTGGACCAGCTGGGCGGTGCTGCGCCCGCCGGGGGTGAGGGCCTCGTTCCAGGTCAGCGTGGTGCGCTTGGTGGTCGAGGTCAGGTGCCGGTACTCGGCCAGGGCGTCGAGGCAGTGGGTGCACAGGCCGGGGCGGGCGTCGGCGGGCTCGGCGTCGGCGTCGTGGTGGCCGTCGAGGACTTCCAGGACCGGTGCCTGGCAGAAGGTCTGCAAGGGGGTCAGGCCCAGGTGTGCGGTGGGGGCTTCCTGGTCCCCGGAGGCGGGGAAGAGGCCCTTGACGTAGGGCAGGCGCGAGGGCAGCACAGCGTTTCTCCTTGCTATGAATAGCAGATGGCTTGCTAAATCTAGCAAGCCTCGGGGCTTTTCTGCAACCCTCTGTGCCAGCCTTCTCACCTGGCGTGATGACGAGCGGGCTCTACCTGTCGGCCCGGCGCAGCGGGAGCACCTTCGCGTCGGCCTGCGGTGCCGGGGGCCGGCAGCGGTGACCGGCCTGCCAGGCCTTCGCCTCCTCCTCGGTGGCGGTCTCGAAGCCGGAGTTCCAGCAGGTCCGGCAGGTGGTGGTGCGGGTCTCGGCGTCGAAGATGTACGGCCTGGGCATCTGGGGTCCCTTCTCGCGGGTGGAGCGTGGTGGAGGTCAGCGGCGGTGTGACTGAGCGCTTCACTTGGCGGATTGAGCAAATCCGCTAACCAGCGACGATGTCCCAAGGCCACTCCCCCGTGGAACGATCCTTGGAGCTTCGCAACTCGCTGACCAGGAACAACGCCGAACGCTCAACTGGCCAACTCGATCGCTAACTGGCCAAGTGAAGCGCTCAGTCACAGCCGGCGGCCGCGCGTGGTCGGCGGGGTCGGGACCCATCCGCGGATCTGGAGCCACCGGATGTCTGCGTCCTCAACCGCCCGGTCCGTCTCGACCAGCCAGGCCTTCACCGCCGCGGTGACGTCGCCGCGGTGCTGCGCCACGCGGCGCGACCATTCGCCGGCGTCGAAGCCGATGATCCTCTCGCCCCGTCGGCCGACTCGTTGGGAGCCGTACTGGCGCTCCTCCGTCCCGTCCGCGCGGGGGACGACGCCGCGGCGCTGGCCCGGGGAGTCCTCCCGCGACCCGGCGGACATTGTGAACTGATCGGCCTTCATACGGACCGTGATGGCGATCCGGCCGCCGACGCGCGCGGTCTCGTGGACGACGTCCGCCAGGTGCGGGGCTCCGGACTGGATGGCCTGCTGGCCGGCGGTTCCGGTGCTGGAGCGCCCGAGGGTGCCGATGATGTTCTTGCCGCGTACCCGTGCCTTCTGTCCGGTGCGGGTTCGGCGGTCGGCGATGTTCTGGCGGGCGATCGCCGCCAGGGATTCCAGGTCGCGCTCGCCACCGCGCACGGCGCGCAGGACCTGCTGGAGGGCGCCGATGTACGCCTTCCCCTTGCCTCCGCCCTTGGTGAAGATCTGGGTGATGATCGAGGCGTTGCGGCCGATCATCCCGGCGACCTGGCTGCGGCTGTAGCCGAGGTCGATGAGGTCCTGGGTGAGGCGGCCGGCTTCATTCAGCGGTGGAGGCTCGGGGGTCGGGCTCATGGTGTCCTCGGGTGCGGTGGCGGTCGGATGCGGGTCGACGAGACCGGCGCCGGAGGGGTGCGCGGGCCGCCGGGGCGGGCCGGACGCACGCGGTGTACATCCGGCCCGCCGTCAGGTGGGGTGGGAGCGGTTCAGCGGCGCTGGGCGGCGAGGTGGTCGCGCCCGCGCTTGCGCAGGGCCATCAGCTCGCCCTCGCTGGTCGGTGCCGCGAGGGGGCCGGGCAGCAGGCCCTTGAGCAGGTAGTCGCCGGGCGCGTCCTGGTAGGGCCAGCCCGGGTCCTTGGCGAGGTCGAGGTAGATCGCGTCGGTCCTGAAGGCGACGACCGTGCCGGGCGGCATGTGGAGGGCACCGACGCTGGTCTCGGCCTCCGTCTCCTTGTCGTGCATCGTCATCGTCAGCAGGGCGGCGCGCGCGCCGCCCCACACCCCTGCGGCCCAGTGCGGGTGCGGGTCCGACGCCGAGTGGGACAGGCGCTTCCAGGTGGTCCCGCCCTGGTCCTCGCTGAGGATCTCCGCGCCGTCCGGCACCTCCTCCCCCCGTGGGGTGTAGCCCGTGTTCACCGTGGGTCCCGCCGCGAACGCGCCGATCGTGTACAGGAGGATGGAGCGGACGGCACGCGCCGCGAGGTAGGAGGCTCGGCGCACGCGCTCGTCGCCGTGGACCTGCGACTCGGCCATCAGCCCGGACCAGGCGTTCTTGAGCTTGGTCGCCCACAACTTGATCGGGGAACCGGATTCCCAGACGAGCCCGTCCAGGATCTCGACCCCCCACCGCCCGACCGGGTTGTTCAACGCGGCGTGCACCTCGGGACCGCTCGCCCAAGTGGTGAACCTGGTGCCGGGCGTGGCGGGGTAGTCCCAGGCGCGCTGGCCGGACACCGGCGCCGGCAGGACGCCGACATGCTGCCACCCGGCGGGCACGGTGACCCGGATGTTCCAGTGCGAGGGGGCCATCAGCGCGGTGTCCTGCTCCGTCTCGGACAGCGCGGCGAAGCCCCGGGCGGTGAGCCGCTGAGGCTCGCCGACGCCGCTCTTCCACGTGTGCTTCCCGTACGCGAAGGTCCGGTCCAGTTCCACCAGGCCCGACAGCTGCGCCGGAACACGCGGTGGCAGGATCAGCTCGGTACGGCCCTGCCCGGCGGTGGCGTGCATCAGCTCGCGCACCTCCAGGCCGGGAGCCGGATAGCCCCCGGCCCAGCGACCCCTCGTCGGGATGGTGCGGCGCCACAGGTCCATGCCGGTCAGCGACGGGAATCCGAGCAGCGCCACCTTCTCCCAGCCCTTTTGGGCACGCAGCGCGTTGTACATCCGGAGGAAGGCGGCGCGCACCAGGGCCACGTCGGCGCCCTTCGCGTCGAACCACTGGCCGGCGGAGAGGATCTCGACCCCCCGCTCCTTGGGACCCGCGTTGACGCGCTTGTACCGGCCCACAGGGTGGCGCTCGTGGGCGAAGTGCCCGGCCTTGGCGTCCTTCCCGCGCCCGGCATCGACGCCCCACTTCTGGGAGGGGGTGTTGAGCCAGGCAGCCACCGCCTCGATGAGTGTCGGGTAACGCTCGGCGCCGGTGTGCCAGGGGTCACCCGCTGTGATGTAGATCCGCTCCGTGCCCGGCGCGGCGGCCTGTACCGCGTCGAGAATCTCCTCAGGGGTGCGCCTGCCGAGGTCGACCCGGACAACCCGCTCCTTGAGGGTCATCTCGCCGGTCGCGGCGTCGAGGAACACCATGCTGCGCATGGTGTGGTCGAAGTTCGGCCGGATGGAGACCAGGTTCGGGTCGAGCCGGGTGAAGTCGGCGCCGGCCGCTCCGGTCGGGATGCTCGGCAGCTCGCGGAAGCCCAACTCCTGGACCTGCGGGGGCTCCTCGGCCGCGGGCGTCTGCTCGGCCACGACGGGCGCGACCGTGGCCTGCTCGGCCTCGGGCGTGCCGGTGCCGTGCTCGGGCGCGAAGGCCTTGACCTCGGCGGCGGGCTCCGGCTCGGCAGCGACGGCGGCGGGTACGGGCTCAGCGTCGGCGGTGACCGGAGCCGGTGCCGACTGGGCAGGGGCCGGCTGCGGCTGGGCGGCCGGAGCCGTAGTGCGCCGGTCGGCGGGGGTGGGGTCCAGGAGGGGCGCGATGTCGACGACGTCGCCCACCGACATGCCGCCGGCCTTGGCGATGGCGTCGGCCTTCGCGCCCTCGAAGGAGGCCAGCTGCATCACCTGCCGGGCGCGCTGGTCCCCGAGCTTGGCGCGGGCTGCTTCTGCCGCCGCGACGACCTTCTCGGCGGCGGCGACTTCCTTGTCGGCCTGGCCGATCGCGGTGCGCAGCTCGCGCAGCTTGGCCAGCCCGTTGTTGTACTCCTGGCGTCCCATCACTCCCCCTTTCCGGTGGGCTCGTCGGTGGCGGCGGTGGCTCCGTTCGGCAGGGGATTCAGCCAGCTGGCATCCCCCTCGGTGCCGTAGATCTCCGCCAGCCCGACGAGCAGGTAGCGGTACGCCTCACGCTGGCGGCCCCGCGGTTCGGCGGCGCCCGACTCCCAGCGGCCGAACAGCTCGCGCGAGACGCCGTCCACGGCTTCGGCGGCCTCGGCCTGGGTGAGGTCGCCCTGCGTACGCAGCCGCTTGCGTTCTTCCGGCGCCGGCAGCGGCGCCCTGCTGGCCCTGGCTTTGTCCAGGAGCCGGTCCACGGCCGGAAATGGCGATGAGTCAGTCATCAGTACCTCCACCCCCAGAGTACCACCAATCTCGCATCAATCTCTCATTCGCATCACATGTATCCGACATGACTATCTCATCGGCATCACGCGATTCCGCCGCGATATGCCACGGGGCGGCCGGAGCCGTCCATGGCTCCGGCCGCCCCCGGGCAGCGGTTAGTGTCAGCGCGCCTCGGCCCCGCTGGCCAGGATGAGAGTCTTGTCGGCGAGGCCCTGCCTGTACTCGGCGGCCTGCTCCAGGTTGGCCCGGTGCTGCTCCGCGACGGCGGACGGGTCGATGTCCAGGGGCTCGACCGGAGGGTGGCCGGCGGCCAGGATCTGCTCGTAGGCGGACTGCCGGTAGGGGTGGTCTCGGTTCAGCCGGACCTTCGCAGCGTCGACCGCGCGGTTCTCCCACATGTCGATTGCGATCCTGGCGTCGTCGATGGCCACGATGTAGGAGTGGTGCGCGGCCAGCCAGTGGGGTGCGGTGCTGAGGGCCTCCCAGCGCACGTCGACCAGGTGAAGGGCGCGGTCCCGCTCTTCGCGGGCGATCCACTCCTCCAGCAGCCGGGGACGGAGGGTGTTGTAGGCGCGCAGGGTGTCCGTCAGGTTGATCAGGCGGCTCTCCTCCTCGCCGGGGCTGCGGTCCGGGTGCTCGTCGATGAAGCGGTACAAGACCCGGTGGAAGTGCGCGGCCTCCTGGCCGTCCAGGTCGAGGCCGGTGAAGCCTTCCAGGGTGACGGGGGTGATCTGCACGGTGCTCTCCTTCGAGGGATGGCGGTCGGGGTCGATGCCCTGGGACCGCAGGTCGGTGTAGACCGTGGGCCAGCTGACGCGGGCGGCCTCGGCGAGGACGGCGAGGCTCGTTGCTCCGGCCTTCCAGGCAGCGGCGATCGGCTCGGCGTCGGGATGCGGACCAGGCCCGCAGGGCTTTCAGGGCTTCTTGGGATTGGTCAGATTGGCGAGCGCGGCGATCTCCTCTCCGGTCAGGCGCCGACGATCCGCGAGCGTCCGGGCCACGGTGGTGATCTGCGGCCAGTAGGTGTCGAGCAGCCGGTCGGCGGCGGCGTGCAGGATGCCGTAGTCGAGTTCGGCGCTACGGCCGAAACCGATGTAGGGGTGTGCGCTGGTGATGTCGCTGCGGTCGCCCTCGGCGCAGACCTCGGTGATCCATGCCGCGAGCGGGGTCCAAAGGCCCTGCTCGCGCAGCCACCGGTCGTTGGCGCGAGGACCTCGCCCCACGGTTCCGCGCTTTGGGTGTTGCTCGCGGTGACTCCGCCGTCGGCCCCAAGACCCGCCCATGCAACGTGGGATCCGGCGACCATCCCCAGGACGGCGTGGGCGGCCTCGTGGTGGGCCCGGTAGGCCGCGAAGCCGACCTCGTCCACGCCCAAGGCCGGCTCAGCCGGGCCCTGGTACGGGTCGTCGGGAAGGTTGCGGACCCAGTACGACTGGTGGCGGCCGGTGGAGACGTCGTACCACTTCACGGCCGGGTCAGGAAGGTTGGCGGGATGGATTCGGGGCTGGTGCAGAGTCGCGGCCTGGTCCGGGTTCGTCATCGCGCTTCTCCTTGCTCAACGGGAGCCGTCCAGTGGGCGGCGGTCTCGTCCCGCCAGGTCCGGTAGCAGCGCATTGCCTTGAGTCCCTGCACTGGGTCGGCGTCCAGATGGGTCCGAAGGGCGGTCTCGTCCATCGAGCCGACGTCGGCGAGGTCGTAGGCAAGGCGCAGGGTGGATCGCCAGCGGTGGAGGAGGATGCGGCCCGCGATTTCGATGGTGTCCTGGGCGTGGGCGTGAGGGAGCAGGTTTTGGCAGGCGTGGGCGCACCAGTTGAGGTCGCCGCCGGCCAGGCAGTTCAGCACCTCCTGGTATGGCTCGGCAGTGCCGTCGATGCCTCGGCCTTGCAGCCACAAGAAGGATGCTTGGAATCCTCCGACGCGCATGGCGAGCAGGTTCGGCAGCGGGATGCGATCGCCGAAGGCGCGATAGTCCAGGGCAATGTGGTCACCGCCGAGGCCGATCAGTTCGTAGCTGGTCACGGTGGCGCTGGTGACGGTCAGGCCCACGGTATGGGCGACGATGGCATGCCCGGCCTCGTGCACGGCGCTCAGCAGGCGCAGCAGCCGAGGTTCCAGGCCCAGCGCGGCGGAGGCGTTCTCCACCAGCCGCCGTTTCTGGGCGTCCTCGGGATGCGGGACTAAGGTGCCGGTGGTCATGATTCGGGCCTCTCGGTCGGTGGGGTTGCCATGCGGCCGGGTGTGGGCGGCTAGCGGGTGTTGCGGACGGCCAGCGCGGCGCTCACCGCGGCGGCGGCCAGGCCAATCGTGCGGTGCAGGGCCTGGTCGAGCTCGAAGAGCGCCGTTCCCGGACCGCCAGAGTCCGCCGCCTTCCCTTCGGCCCGGACCACGGTGCACGCCTTGACGTAGTCGCCCTTGCCGACCCGGACGGCGAGGCGCAGCAGCGGGCGGCGCCTGTCGATGATCAGGTGGGTGCCGAGGTTGATGGCGGCTCCGGCGAGCAGTGCCGCGGGCCTGGGCCGGAACCCGAGGGCGCGGGTTACCGTCAGGGTGGCTGCGGTCTGCACTGCGCCGTAGCACAGGACGTGTCGGGCGGCGCTGATGCGGCCGAGCGTGGTGGCGCTCATGGTCCGTACGAGCGGGTCGGCGATGTCCTGCGGGCTGGCCGGGGAGCCGTCGGCCAGGACGAGGTGGTCGCCGTAGAGGCCCTTGTTCACGGCGTCCGCGCCGCGCTGGGCCCACTGGTCGGCGGTGTCGTGGGTCCCTTCGAAGATGGCCGCCAGGGCGGCGAAGACCGCGAGGTTGCGGATGGCGGTGTCCCACTTGGTGACAGCGGTCTCGGGGTCGTGCAGCATGGCGGTGCTCCTGTCCTTTGATCAGGTCTGATCGGGTGTGGAGTCCTGGGCGGCCGTGATGTCTTGGCCGGACGGCGGTCGCCCAGGGAATTCGGTGCGCTGCCGGTCAGGAGTTCGCGCTGTCCCGGTGTCCCCTGCCTTCGAGTGCCGCGGCGACGATGTTCGACGTCGGGTTTCCCTGCCAGCCGCAGACGCAGCGGCAGACGACCAGTCCGTCCTCCCCGTCGTAGACGTCCGTCTTGTGGGTCGGCTCGACCTCGGGCTCGGTCTCCTGCGGGTCGGCGGGACGCCGGGGGCGGCGCGCGATGGTGGTGTCCTTGGCGGCCTGCTCCTGGCGGTGCGCCTCGCCCCACCGTGCTGCCTCCAGGGCGTCGGTGGTGCGCTCCGGGGAGGTCCAGCCGCAGTTGCAGGTCGTCCCGACGCGTCCGTCGCGGGCGGCGATCTCGAAGATCTCGGGGTGGTGCTCGGGCAGCGGGACGTTCAGGGCGGGGTTGGCGTTGTCGTCGTCGGTGGCCTCGCGGCGGGTGCCGATGGCCCACCGCTCCCAGCCGCCCGGGAACTCCTTGAGGATCTTGTCCCGGCGGGACTGGGCGGTCTTGGTCGGAACGCCCATGGCGAGGGCCAGGTCGGCGACGGTTCCCCCGGGCATGCTCGCGTGGGTCCGCACGGCGGCGTCGATGATGCCCTTGATGCGCGGTTCCAGCTTGTGCACGAGGTCGGAGATGACGACCTGCCAGCAGGCCAGGTCGACCCGGCGCAGGCCGCCCCGGTGGCTGTAGCCGGTGCGCAGCAGAGCCAGCCCCCACAGGACCTTGTCCGTCCAGTCGGCCATGAGTCCGGCGTCGATTCCGACGGCCTTGGCTTCTTCCAGGTCGAGGTCGACGGTGTGGATCCAGTTGTCGGTGGAGGGCGGGTGCTCGTCCGGGAAGGTGGTGGCCCAGGCCTCCCATTCGCTGACCCCGGCGGTGAGTACTTTGGCCTGGCGGGTCTGGGCGGTGGAGCGGGGGGCGTCCATGGCCCGGGCCAGGTCCGCGACGCTGCCGCCGGCCTGGCGGTGTTCGCGGATGGCGGCGGCGGTGATGCCGGCCAGGAGGGTGGTGCGGGCCGATTCCAGGCGGCTGATTGCCAGGTGCCAGTTCTCGACGGTCACCGGCCGGGTCGTCGCGGGCTTGTTGTCGCGGCCGCGCCGGTCCTTGCCGGTGCGCAGCAGGGTGAGTGCCCACAGGGCGGTGTCGAGGATCGAGGTGAGTTCGTCGGCATCGGCGCGGCCGACGGCGCGGGCCTCGGTCGGGAGCAGGTCGATGACGATGTCGCTGCCGCCGTGCTGTGCGGTGGTTCCGTGATCGTAGCGCAGGGCCATGTCGCCCCCTCAGGAGTGGATGAAATCTCGTACAACCACTGTACGAGATTTCATCCACATCCGCTACGGCCTCTGAGCTGCAACAACACTACTGCCACGGGTAGTTGACGTTGCATCAGCACTTAGAGCGAATTGCGGCGGGGTGGGGGCGGGCCGCTGTCGGCGGCCGGGATGCTCCAGGGCAGCAGCAGACCGTCGCCGCAGGAGCGCGGGAGGACGTGGAGGTGCGCGTGGAAGACGGTCTGGGTGGCGACCTCGCCGGCGCTGGTGATGACGTTGCACGGCGGCGTTGCGATCTCCGCGACCCGGCGCATCAGCGCCGCGCTGACCTCGGGGTCGGTCGTGACGTCCGGGACGTGGCGAAGGGGGACCACGAGGAGGTGGCCTGGTGTCACCGGGCCGAGGGGGTGCAGGGCCAGGGCGTCCGGCCACCGGCGGACCACGCGGGCCGCAGCGGTGCCGGCCACGATGGCGCAGAAGACGCACCCGGTCGGCCAGGAGGCCGCAGGGCCGTGGGGGCACTGCGGCGGCCGTGGAGGAAATCCTGCCCGGCGCCCGGGCAGGACCCGCTCTGCGGTTCGGTCACCGTCAGCCTCGGAGACCGTGCTCTCGGGGCTGGAGGAGTTCCTTCCCGACGTCCAGGTGGGCGACGTCGAAGGTGATTTGGTGCCGGGTCCAGAGACGGTGCGCGATCTCCTCCGCCATGGCAACCGAGCGGTGGCGGCCCCCGACGCAGCCGACGGCAAGCCGGACCTGGCGGAACCTCCGGTTGGCGACGTCGTCGAGTAGATCGACGGCGAGCGACACGGCGCGGTCGATGCTGCCGACGACGCCGGGAGTGTCCAGCACCCGCTGGAGCACAACGTCGTCCAGGCCGGTCAGCGTCCGCATCCGGGGGTCGCGGTGCGGGTTGTAGTACTGGACGGTGGCGTCGAGAGTCATATCGGCCCGCGGAACGTGCTGGCACTCGGCGGGAACACAGCCGTCCAGGCGGTCCCCGGTCAACTGCCGGTGGCCGTAGCCGAAGCTCACGATGCGGCCGCGCACCACGGTCCAGTCCTTCCCGTAGCGGGCCTCGGTGCCCTCCGGGTTCAGGAGGAGGCGGTCGCGCTCGGCGAGAATGCTCATGGTTGTACACAGCCTTTCGGATCTCGGGGGTCGCTTCGACCGCCGGATGCCGGCGGGAGCGGGTGGGAACGAACCCATTTCATCGCGCCCGAGGAGCACCAGGAAGGGGCAACCCAGGGTTTCCCGTTTCCTCTTCGGCACGGGGTCTTCTCCCGTGCAAGCGAGGGAAGTTGGCCTCCGGGTCATCGGCGGGGACGGGCGTCCGGCCCGCGGGCGATGACCGGTGCGGGCCGCGTCGCGCTGTTGCGCCACGGTGTCCGCCCGGCGTCGTACGATGGCGGCCGCGGTGACGACCACCGCGGTTCCCGGGGCTATGCCCGGGGTGGCACGCCCACGGCAACGGTGGGCCGGAGCCCGGCACGGCTGCCGGGGTGAGGGTCTCGACCAAGCACGGCCCCCGCTCCAGACGGGGGCTGTTCGCCGATGCCTTCACCCTTCCTGGAGATCCTCGTGGACGCCTTCACCAAGCAGCTCGCCGACGGCCGCACTGCCCACGTCCGGCCCTTCATCACCGCCTACGGGGCGGTCACCTACACCGTCGTCGACGACGGCGGGCGTTCGATCGCCAGCGGCTGGCTCCAGGAGGCGGCCGAGCGAGGCGTCCCCGAGGACCGACGGCCTGCGGGCTGCACGCACCTCATCGCCGGCGCTCCCGCATTGTGGTTCACCTCCGAGGAGGCCGGGTGCCTGGTCGAGCTGGGCGACGCCGCCCAGGCGGCCTTCGACTCCTCCCCCGAGGGCCAGGCGCTCGCGGCCTGGCGCCGCAATCAGCGGGAGCTGGAGGAGGCGGAGGCTGCCAGCACTGCCGTGCTGCGCACCCCGGAGGGCAGGGAGCTGGTCGAGCAGCGGGAGCGCCTCAAGGAGGCGGCGGCCGCAGTGGCCGCCGCCGACGACGCCGAGCGGGAACGGGCGTACGACAGCGGGGAGCCCGATTTCTACTTCCGCCACCAGGAGCCGCGCAACGAGGCGAACCTCGCCCGGGCGCTGGAGAAGCTGGACGCCTTCGACGAACAGCATCCGCAGATCGCCGAGGCGCTGCGGGCGGAGAAGGACGCCCGCACCCGCCGGTTCCTGGAGACCGACTGACCGCCACGTCGTACTGCGGCTGCTGCTCACCGGGTCGTGAACGCAAAGGCCCGCCGGCTGCGCGGCGGGGCCGGCAGTCGGCGGGCGTGGTGGGGGCCTGGGCGGTGGACGCTGCTGTGGTGCCGGTGGATCACGGGTGTCGGCGGACTGCCGGAGGTGGTGTTCTTACACCTCCACGCCCAGGGCCCGCAGCTGGGCCGCGGCCTTGCGGTAGTCGTCGACCACCCCGTGGTACAGCCAGCTCAGCTTCTTGACCTCCTCCCGGAGACGGGTGATCTCGGCGAGCGCGGCGTCCTTGAAGTCCACGCACGTGCAGTTGTCCAGGTTGTCGGGCTCGTTGGCCCGCCCCGCGCAGCCGGGGACGAAGAAGGCGGTGCCGTCGGGGGCTTGGGCGGTGTGGCAGGGGGCGGGCAGCGGCCGTTGCGGGTCTTCGTGGTGCACGGGGTCTCGGTCTCCAGGGACTGGGTGGTCAGGCGCGCGCTGCGGGCCCGGGCGCCCACGGGTCGTCCTCGGCCCCGGCGGCCGGGTCGGCCTCGACGTAGCCGAGGCACGCGAAGGAGGCGCCGTCGTCCTCGCTCGCCCGCCCGGTGCCGGCGCAGACACAGTCGGCGGGGTGGGGTTCGGCGGGGATGCCCCGGCCGCACTGGTCCGGCTCCTGGTGGACCGCGACGCCGTCCTCGTAGTCATAGGTCATGACCCAACCGAGGCCGCCGCAGCCTCCCTCACAGTCCCAGGCGTGCGGGCCCTCGTTCAGCCACGTGCCGTAGGTGACCCGCAGCCAGACCCGCGCCGTCTCCTGCTCGGCGGCGCCGATACCGTCCAGGCGGCGCAGGTCGTTGGCGGCCGCGGCGCACTGGACGGCGCTGTGGATGTCGCTGGGGCTTTGCAGCGCCACGATGTCGAGAGCGACGGCGCGGAACAGCAGGGCCGTGTACTCGTGCTGGCGCCTGCGGTCCGGGTCGACGGTGCCGGGCTGGCGGCGCTCGGCGGCGACGGCCTGCTCCCACTGGTGGTACTCGATCGCGTAGTCGGACATGAGGCGGCCGACGGACGGCGCGTCCGGGTAGGCGTGGCGCACGGCGGCGCAGGCGAGCGCCTCGGCGACGGGTTCGCCCTGCGGGTAGTAGTGGACGACGGTCGGTACTGCGCCCGGCCGGTTCAGGACGACGCTCAGCGGTTTGTGGTGGGCGGCCAGGGTGCGCAGCGTGTAGGCGGCCTGGCGGTCGGTGGTGTCGCGGGTGATCGGGTTGGTGGTGAAGACGGTCATTGGTTCTCCCGGGTGGCTGGGCGGGTGCGGCCCGGGTCGGGCCGCACCCGGAAGGGGGTCAGAGGCAGAGGCAGGTCGCCTGGACGGGGTAGGTCCCGCTGGAGGCGTCCAGGAGGTCGGTGGCGGAGTGCACGTTCACCCACGCCGGCCTGCCGCAGTCGGGGCAGGGGATGTGCATCTGGTGGACGACCTCGTCCGGGTCGTCCTGGTCCGCCCACCGGATGGTCAGCTCGTGGCCGCCGATGGCGAAGGCGCCGGTGCGCAGGCCGTGGTCGTCCTCGTGGCGGGTGAACAGCGGGGCGAGGTCGGGTCCGAAGGTCCTCTCGATGTGCAGCGCCGGGTGTGCCTTCTCCCGGTCGGCGCATCGCCGCAGGAAGGCGGCCATCACCGGCAGGTCGCGGGTGTGGTGGACGGTGGCGAAGCCCTCGGCCAGGAGCCCGGGCAGGTCGCGGGTGAGCTCGTCGTGCTGGGCGGTGACGACCTGGTCGCGCACGCGCAGGGCGGCCGGGCGTTCGGCGTTGCGGGCCAGGGCGCCGGTGAGCGTTGCGTCGACGACCAGGGCGACGGCGGGCACGCCGTGCAGCTGGGCGGCGGCGATGAGCTTCTTCCTGACCCAGGCCTCGGAGTTGACGGCGTCGACGATGACGGGCCGGCGTTCGCGCAGCATGCTGTCGAGCCGGCCGTAGAGGAGCTCCCAGGCGGCGGTGGAGGCGCCCTGGTCGAGCGGGTCGCCGGTGAGGGCCTCGCGCAGGCGGTCGGCGTTCAGGACCGATCCGGCGAAGAGGCGGGCGAGGGTGGACTTGCCGCTGCCGGAGATGCCGATGAGGACCAGGAGGCAGTCCTCGGGCAGCCCCAGCGCGGTGAGCGCGCGCCGGGTCGCCGCAGTGCCCACGTCGATGCCGTCGAGCGGGCGCTCGGCGGGTTCCGGCGCGGGGCGCGGGGCGGTGCTGCGCGCGGTGAGGTACCAGGATCGGACACCGAGCACGTCCAGCAGCACGCAGGTCCCGTCGTGCGCCAGGCGGCCGAACACCTTCGTGATCTCCTGGCGGAGCGGGAGGTAGCGGGTGATGCTCTCGCAAGCGGTCACCAGCCGGCTCCTCTCCACGTCGAGGAGTTCGGGCTGGTAGACCTGCGGGAAGTTCGCGACGATCTCCGCGTAGTCGACCAGGTCCGCGTGGGCTCCGGCGGCGGTGGCCCGTCGTTCGCGGCTGCACAGGGCGTCGATGTCGCGGCCGGCCCGGGCGGCGGCGGCCGACCAGTCCAGCTCCGCACCGGCCTGGAACAGCATGTCCAGCAGCCTCTGGGCATAGGGGGCGAGCTCGGCCAGCAGCGCGTTGGCCTGCGCGACGCCCAGGTAGGGCAGCTCCCTGACCCCCGAGTCGATCGTCCAGGTCAGGAGCCTCGGCACGGGGTTGAACCACATGTGCGGACCGGTGCGGGTGAAAGGCCTGCCGGGGTACCAGCGCGCCCACGTCTGGGCGGGGACGTCGTTGGCGAATGTCCAGGCGGGGTTGCGCGCCTCCAGGTGCTGGGGGCTCTCGAAGAACGACAGCTGCCCGGTGGCGGTGTCCAGGTGGATCTGCTGGTAGTGCCCGGCCCAGCCCGAGTTGTCGATCGGGGCGGTGGAGATCACCGCGTTCACGGGCGTGACGGTGACGCGCGGCGCGGCGTAGCGGGCCTGCCGGACCTCCGGCACCACATGTTCGGTTACCATATGCACTCTCCTCCTGACTTTCTGTCACCTTGGGTGTTGCGTCGGTGCGGTGCTGCTGGTCGGCCAGCAGCACGGTGGGTGTTGCGGAGGTCCTGCGCGGGGGCGAAGCCGGGGACGCTGGTGCGGGCTCGGCAGGCCGCGTGAACGGCCTGGTGGCCTCAGTCCTCGTCCGCGTCGTCCGCGCTGTCCTGCGAGGCCAGCTCGGCGCTGGCCTCCAGGTCGACTTCGCCGTGTCCGTGGTAGATGGTCACGGCGCCGTGCTCGTCGGTCTCGGAGTACGACGGCAGGTCGACATCGTCGTCCTCGTCGCCGGTGCCGTAGGTGCGGCGTCCGCACGCCGGGCAGCGCCAGATCCCTTCGCCGCCGACCGGCAGCGGGAGAGTCGGGCCCGCGCACTGCGGGCAGGCGGGCGTGGAGGTGAGGAGCGAGAGCCGCTTGTTGAAGCGGATCTCGCGCACCGACCAGCCGTGGGCGCGCAGGAGATCGGCATAGGCGGACACCAGGACGTGCTCCTCCGCCGCGGCGTCGGCGAAGGTCAGCCCGCTGAGCACGCCCGGGAACCGGGTGCGATGGCAGACCCTGACCTGCGCGCGGCCGGGAGCACCCGGGCCGCACACGAATCCGGCCACGCTGACCAGGCGCGCCGCGTCGAACTTCGCTTCGGAGTGACGCGTCAAGAGCAGGGCCCGTGCCGCGCTGGACACCTCTTCGTCGAGGTCCGTCACGCTCGGCCCGGTCATCCCTGCTGCCCTGCGATCAGCCGCGCCACGGCGGCCGCCAGCTCGCCACTCTCGGCGGCCTCCTCCGCCGCCTCCAGGCGCTCGAAGACGTTCGCGACGGTCACCGCCGGATCGACGACGCACGCCTCGCGCAGAGGCCGGTGCAGCGCTTCGTAGCCGTCGGAGCGGCCCGCGTGATAGCGGCACAGCTCCTCGCACTCGATGCAGGCCGGGCAGTCCTCCCAGTCGGCGCGGTACGGCGCGATCTCCATGGGCACGTCGGCGCCGGCCGGCAGCTCCAGCGCCGCGTGCGGCCGCGCCACGCCGAGTTCGCGCTGAGCCCAGTTGGCGGGCAGGGCGCGCAGCTGCATGGCGAGCGCGGCGGCGACGGCGGGCTGGTGCTCGATGAGCTGCTTCCACAGCGTGTCTGCCGTGGCCAGCGGGTCGGCCGAGGACGTCATCGCGGGTCCCTCCGGGTGGGGTTGACGGGCGAGGGGATGTTGATGCGGACCCGGGAGACCGGGCGGTCGCGGCCGCAGACGATGCACTGCCCGTCCGCCTCGAAGTCGTTGTTGGTGTCGCAGTCCGCGCACTTCCAGACCGGCCGGGCCGGTGCCGTCGGACGGGTCATGTCCGTTCCTCGCAGGGGGTAGTCGGAAGGGGAAGGTGGATCCCCGGAGTTGCCGTCGACGGCCGTGCTGCTCACCAGGGCTCGTCGTCGAGGTCCTGGGCGGCGGGTCGGCGGGCGGTGCAGCGGTGCCGGTATCCGGGCTCGTAGGTGTAGCCGCTGCCGCCGCACACGCAGTCCTCGCCGTGCGGCTCCTCCTGCTGCCGGCGGCGGCATGAGTCGGGTTCCTCGGCAACCGGCACCCAGATTCCGTCGCCCTGGTTCTCCCAGGTCGTGACGGTCAGGGTGATGCCGTCACCGTCGCAGCCGGGGCAGTCGGCGCCGTGCTGGCTGTGGTCGGTCTCGCCGATGAGGGCCGCGGCCCTGCGTAGCAGCTCCTCGGCCTCGTTCAGCCGGGCGACCTGTTCGTGGTGCCCGGCGGCGCGCAGGTCGGTCTGCATGTCGGTGAGCAGGTCGGCGAGAAGACCAGCGGGGGCCTGCTCGCGCAGGTCGTCCAGGACGTCGGTCGGGTCGGTCCAGTGGCCGGAGGCGAGCCAGTCGTGCAGGCGCCCCACGTCGTTGCGGAGCCCTTGGTAGACCGTCGCACGGCCCTCCGGCCCGGTTTCGGTGAGTGGCCACGACGGCCCGGCCGGCGTCTGGGGCAGGTCGGCCGTGGCCTGGGGAGCGCCGGTTCGGGGGCCGGTCTGGGTGGGGGCGGCGATGCGGGCCAGCAGCGGCCACAGCCGGTCGTTGTGGCCCCAGGCCGGGTCGACGATGGTGACCTGCCAGGCACCGGCGGCCTCGCGCAGGACGTCGGGGTGGCAGCCGGGCAGCAGGTAGCGCAGTTCGGACCGGTCCTGGCGGGCTCCGAAGACATCGTCGGGCTCCGTGCCGAGCTGCGAGACGTCGACGCCGCCCCGGCCCAGGCGCCAGGTGAACCGCGGGAACGGGTGCTGGGCGACGGTCAGTCCGGCCGCGCGGGCCTCGGTGAGCAGACGCCGGCGCATCGCCCGGTCGGTGACCAGGGCGGTGACGGCCGCGCGCCGCAGCCGCAGCCGGCCGGAGTCGACGCTCGGTCCGGCGCCGCTCTGGGCGGCCACGGTGAGGATGCCGGCGCGGTTGGCGGCGGCCAGGACGTCCTGGGGACCGCACTGGGCACCGTGGGGAACGTGCAGGGGCGGTCCGGTGAGTTCGGCGGCCGAGCCGTCCAGCCAGTCAGCCAGGCGGTTGGCGGCGTCGGCAAGCGAGCGGGCGTCGATCCGGTACGGCTGCCCGCCGCCGACCTCCGTCGCGTGGAGGTCGGCGGGCTTGGGGGACTTCAGGGTCTTCATCGGGTGGGTCCTCTCTCGGCTGGACCGGCCGGCCCGGGGCGCTGCGCCCCGGGCCGGTGCAGAGGTGGTGAGGCGTCAGGCCTGCTGGGCGGCCTGGGCGGCGTTGTAGCGGGCGACCCACGCGCTCGGGTCGAGGCCGATCTCGTGGGCCGCATCGAAGGCGGCTTCGGTGAACTCGGCGAAGTCGAGTTCGTCGGTGACTTCGGCGGCGAGGCGGTGCGCCCGGCGCGGGTCGACCTCCTCCAGGGCCCGCAGGGCCCGGAAGGCCAGGTAGGCGGATCCGGCGGCGTTGGCGATCGGGGCGACCGCGTCAGGTCCGCCGGAGTACGCGGCGTCTTTCAGGGCCTCGCCGGAGGTCACGACCCGCTGGAGCATCTCCGCCCGGAGGTGGGCGAACTCGTCGTTGCCGTCGGGCAGCGGCAGCGCTTCGACCGGGCGGCCGTCGGCCGCCGAGATGTGGGCGAGGGGCGGCTGCCACTCCAGCGCCACCGGCATCTGCACGCCGGCGAAGTCTTCCCCGAGGACGAGGAGGCTGCCGTCGTGCTCGGCCACGCCGAGCCACACGTAGTCGCCGGCCTTCCGCCAGCGGTGCAGGATGGCAGTGTCGAGCGCGATCGGCCGCGGCGCGTCGCCCGTAGCGGGCTTCAGACGGGCGGCGAGGAAGGGCCGCCAGCCGCCGCTCAGAGGGAACGCCGCGGTGCTCACGGGCACGCGCAGGGCGCTGGTGGGGGTGAAGGCCTCCACACGGTCGGCGGCGACGATCAGGTGCACATCCTCGTCGTGGCCGCGCAAGCGGGCCCAGGCGGCGAGGCTGTCCGCGTCGTGGCCCTGGATGGTGGCGGCCCACGGCTCACCGTCGCCGCCCTCGGGGCCGCAGGCGGGGGCGCTGCCCACGGCGAGGGTGTAGCGGCAGGTGGTGACGGCGTGCAGACGGGTGGCGTCGGCATCGAGCAGGGTGAGGGCGCCGGGCTTCCAGCTGGTGGGCTCGGATCGGTGGGGGGCAGTCTGCTCCAGGATCCGGGCCAGCTCGGCGGCCCGCAGGATGGTGGTGGTCATGACGTCCTTCGGTGGCATACGGGCAGGGGCGGCCGCCGGCCGGTAGGGCCGGGGCGAGGTGCAACGGGTATCGGGTCCGCGCTCGCCGCGCCGCAGGCCGCCTGGCCGCCGGGGCGGGACGGGAGGGGCGGGGGCGGTGACTGGACCGAGTGCGCGGGCGGCGGTTAGGTCGGCGGCCGTTGCGGGGGCGCCCTGCCGGGTTCGTTCCCGGAGGCCTGGTCGCGGGGGGGGGGGGGGGCCCCGCCCCCCCCCCCCCCCGCGCCCCCCCCCGCGGGGGGGGGTGGGGGTGGTTTGTGGGGGGGGGGGGGGGGGGGGGGGGGGGCCGGGGGGGGGGGGGGCGGGGGGGGGCGGGGGGGGGGGGGCCCCCCCCCCCGCGCCCCCCCACCGCGGGTTCACCCGCAGGGTCAGCCGGCGTTTCCGGTGTTCTCCGGGCCGGTCCAGCGCTTCAGGTTCCGGCGCAGGTGCTCGCGGTTGACTTCCATGACGGTCGCGACCTCGACCTGGGAGGTGGCGTCGATCTCGGCCTTCACCGCGAGCCAGAACTTCCGCTTGGCTGCGCCGATCTCCAGTTCCAGCTGTTCGGCCGCGGCGTCCAGACGCCCCTTCGGGGTGTCGGGGTGCTCGCGGCGGGCGGGGGTGGTCATTGTTTCTCCGGATCAGTCGGGGACCATGGTGGTGTGTCCCGGCCGTCTGGATCGGGTCCGGTACCTCGGGGCGGCCGCGTGGCCGGCCAGCTCAGTCGGCCGCCCCGAGGGTGTTCAGAGGCTGTGGTGGACCTCGCCGGTGTGGGAGTTCGCGGTGAGGCGGATGTGGGGGGCACCGTCGAAGCCGTCGGTGTCGATGTGGCCCGTGACGGAGTTGAGGGTGACGGTCGCGAGCCGGGTCACCCTGGACGGGGCGTGTACGTCGATGTTGCCGGTGCTGGTTGTCGCGGTGAGCGTGCCGCCTCCGAAGCGACGGACGTCGATGTGGCCCGTGTCGGAGTGCAGTACGGCGCTGTCGCGCGTGTGCCCGAGGGTGATGTTGCCGGTGATGGTGCTGACGTTGGCGTTGTCGATGTCGGCCCGAGTGGCGTGCATCGCCCCGTCGGCGAGGATGGCCTCGACCTGGTGGAAGTCGCCGTTGAGCGTGAGGGAGGCTGCGCCGGTGCTGGTGAAGGTGACCTCGCTGCCGGGCGGCAGCTGGATGTCGACGCGGATGGTGCCGGGCAGGGCGTCGACCCGGGTGCCTTCCGGGACGACGACCACGCCGTCCCGGACGATGGCGATGCCGTTGATGGAGAGGGTGCCGTTGTCCATCTGCACGTTGCCGAGGCCGCTCTGCGAGAAGACGGCGTCCCGGACACTGCCGGACGTCCGAACGCCGCTGGTGCCCTTGCGGCTGAAGACGGCGTTCCGGGTCTGCACGTTGGTCCTGCCGGCCTGCACGAAGGTGGCGCCCTGGTAGAAGTCGCCTCCGACGTGGCCGCTGAAGACGTTATGGACGGTCATGCCGGTGTGCGGGGACGCGGCGGGCGCCTCGCTGTCACCGGTGTTCGGGATCTTCACCTTCAGGGTGTTGCCGTATTCGAGGAAGCTGGTGCCGGTTACGGCGTCGGCGGTTGCGCCCTGGGTGTCCGCGGTGTGCACGGTGACGGTGGGCCGGCTGACGTCGGGGCTGGTGGCGACGGTGACCATCCCGTTCAGGACCTCGACCTCGACGCGGATCGGGCCAGGGGCCTGGACGGTGTGGGTGTTCTCGGTGGTCATGAGGTACCTCTCGGTTCTGCCCCGGCAGGCCTGGGGCTTGGCACCTGCGGGCAGGCGGCGGTGTTGCGGCGCGGTAGGCGCCGCTGTAGCGAGGGGCGGGCTGCGGACCGTAGAGGTCCGCGCCCTGACACCTCAAGTATGCCACCTAAATTGTGGCCACGCAATTGGTGGCCACAATTTAGGTGGCGTCGCGGGGGCGCTTCAACCCCACGGTCGCCGGGCGCCGTCGGGTCTCCGCCACGGCCGGCGGCCCCCGAGGTCAGGGCTCTCCGGTGCCCGCCCGGCGGCAGCAGTAGGTGTAGCGCAGCCAGGACACCGCCTCGCGCTCGCCCTCCGGCGCCAGGCCCTCCAGGCGGCGAAGACGGTTGGCCGCCGCCACGCACTCGGCCGCCGTTCGGGGATCACGGCCGTCGCGTAGCGAGGCCACGTCCAGCGCCACCGCCTGCGGCAGGACGTAGGCCTGCTCCAGGGCCGCCAGGCGCCACTCGGCGTCGCGCTGCGGATCGCGCCCGGTGTCGGCGATCGCGGTCTGCCAGAGGTGGAAGGCCGCCGCCGACTGCCGGATGAGCAGCGCGAGCGAGGGGAGCTCGCCGTAGGCATCCAGGACGGCGCGCTCCCCCGCGTCGATCGGACGGGCGGGGCGGGCGGCGGCCGGGCGGTAGACGACCTCCGTCCCGTCGGCGAGCTCGACGGCCAGGCCGAGCCGCGCCTCGGCCAGGAGGATCACGGTGTCCCTGGCCTGTTCGGCCGGCATGGTGAGCGTGATGGAGGCGGCGGTGACGGGCAGGTCCTGGTCGTCGGGCACGAAGGCTCCCTGGGGTAGCGGCGGGCTGTGCTTACGGGTGGACGGTGGCGCTCCCGCCCCTACTTGATGACCGTCCGCGGCGGCCTGCGGGAGGGGCGCTTGGAGACCGCCGGCTGCTCGACGTCCGCCGCCGGAGCGGCCGGTGCGGAGTCCTCCAGCGGCCAGCGGCCGGGCACGGCCGCCGGAAGAAGGGTGAGGTCGAGCAGCGCCTTGCCGTCGGCCAGGCGCTGCACGTAGGCGTACAGCTGCGCGCCGGTCGTCACCACGGTTTCCAGGCCGCCGGCGGCGAGGACGAAGCGTCCCTCAAGCTGCTCGCCGGTGTGCGAGTCCACGAGCAGCTGGATGGGCCGGTGGTGCAGGACGGCACCGAAGGGCAGGTTGTAGGTGGCGGTGCCGTCCGCCGCTCCGGTCCAGCCCCGCCTTTCCCACAGCGGGCCGCTGTTGCCCAGGATGCTCCAGGAGTGCAGCTGCGCGTCGTACGCCGCCGCTGACGCGGCCGCGGCCTCGACCTCCTGCATCGGCGTCAGCTGGGCGGGGGCGACGGTCTCTTCGGCGGCGGGGGCTGCCGGGGCGGGGGCCGGGGCCAGTTGCGCGAGCTGGGGGCGGTGGCGGTCGCGGATGCGCCGGCGCAGTCCCTCCAGGGCGGCGTCCAGGGTCTCCTGGAGGAGCACGGCCGTACCGACCGCCGCGAGTGCTGTGGCTGCGGTTCGCCCGTCGGCGGGCAGCCGGCCTTGCAGGGCGCGGTGGGCGCGGAGGCCGGCGGCCGTCGCACCAGCGGTGGTGACCAGGCTCTGGGCGCCGCCGAGGGCGGCGAGAAGGACGCGCTGGGCGGCGGGTGTGCGGTAGTAGACGGTCATGGAGAAGGAACTCCCGGGCTCTGTGGCCGCCACGTCGGCGGCCGGTTCCGGCAGTGGAACCCGGGAACGTTGGTGGACACCTTGGTGGAGCGGACCCGCGAGGTACCGGTTCGACAACGGCCCCCACCAAGGTTTCCCACCAATGCTGTGACCTGCGAAATCAGCGCTGCCGCGGCAACCTTGGTGACCGGGTCCGCGCCAGCTGGGGGCGCCACCAAACCTTCCACCAGCGCCGCTGTCGCTTCAGCGGGACGACACTGTGGAGCAGATCGTCCGGCGAGTCGGGCAGGCCGACGAGCGCGGTGTCCCAGCTCTTGAACTCCTCCCCCTTGTCGTCCACGTACACGAACGCGCCAGGCTTGACGTTGGTGACCAGGATCTGGTGTTCGGTCTCCCAGTAGGCGGTCTCCGCGCCGGGCAGCACGATGACTTTCCGGTCGAGGTAGTGGCCCAGGTAGTCCGCGATGGCCTCGTGGTACTCGCTTGCCCGCGCGGTGAACACCACGATCCGCCAGCCGCCGTCCAGGAGGGCGCGGATGCGCTCGACGGCGCCGGGCAGGGGGGCGCCGCGCAGGCGGCCGCCGTTCCACGGTCCTTCGGGGTGGATGACGCCGTCGAAATCGATGCAGATCGTACGGGCGGAGGGCGAGTCGGCGAGGGCGAGGTCGATGGCGCGGGCGAGCAGGGCGTTCACGTGACTCCGTTCGGAGAGGAAGGCGGCCGGGGGCGCGGCGGTCGCTGCGCCCGGCGTGGCGGTGACGACTGGTCAGGAGGGGTCGAGCGGCCGTCCGGGCGAGGGGACGACCGCGAGGGGGCGCGCGAGCCGCAGGACGGGGGCGGCCGGGACGATCCTCTGGACGGTGCGGTGGACGGTGATCTGCGGCCGCAGGGAGACGGTCAGCCCGCGCAGGGCCGGCACGGAGGCGGCGGCCAGCACGGTGGCGGTGAGCGCGGTGGCGACGGTGCGCCCGCCGGGCGGGCTGGCCTGCCACACTGCGGCGAGTGTCGCGGCCACCCAACTGGCCCAGGTGAGACGGGCGACGAAGGAGCGCAGGGCGCACGAGAGCAGGGCGGCCGCCAGGCCGGTGAACTGCCACGCCCGGTAGGCGCCGGTGCTGGTGAGGGGCAGGCCCGCGGTGTGCTGGTCGAGGTAGCGGTACACGGGGCCGGTGATGGTGCTGCTGGTCGCGGTCCACCAGGCGCTGCCGGGGCCGGCGGCGAGGATCTGCCGGCCGGCCCAGTAGAGGACGAGGGCTCCGCCGATGACGGTCAGGGCGATCAGTGCCGGGGTCAGGAGGCGGACCCAGCGGGGGCCTTCGCGCCATCCGTGGTCCAGGGCGCGGACCAGGTCCTGGCGGCGCCGGTCGAGGAAGGCGTCGGGTGCGGTCGCCGCGCTCCAGCGGTCGCGGACGGCGGCCGTGAGGGTGCGGCGCCCGGGGTCGGGGGCCTGGGCCGGGTGGGTGGGCGGTTCGGTGCTCGTGGTCATGGTCTGCTCCCGGATGCGGGTCGGTGGGCGGGCCCGGCCGGGGCGGCCGGGCCCGTCGGGAGTGCCGAGGACGGATCAGCGGCCAGCGGCGGCGGGCGCCTCGGCGGCCAGGACCCACGGCCCGTCGGTCAGCGCCCGGGCGGCGGCGAGGCCCTGGGCCGGGGCACGGTCGTCGGCGTAGAAGGGGTGCAGCAGCGGCACGCCCCGGTGCCAGCGGTCGTAGTGGCGCCAGGTGAAGCCGAGCGGGTTGTACCGCTCTCCCTCGGGCAGGTAGGCGGCCTCCAGGTCGTACTCGCGGCCGTCTGCGGGGTCGGTCCAGTGGGTGGTGCCGATCTCCGCCTCCGGCACCCGGTGGCCGGCGGCGTCGATCCGGCGGTCCATCCAGGAGACCCGGCACAGGTAGCCGGGGTGGTCCCAGGAGTTGGGGTGCGGGGCGCCGGGGCGGTGGACGTCGATGTGGACGAGCAGGTCCGACAGCGGGTCGCGGCCGCGAAGGTCCGCACGGAGCAGGTGTGCCCGGCCCGCTTCGACCGGCAGGACGTAGCCGTCGCCGGGGGTTGCGCTGGCGGTGGCGTTGGCGATCCACCCGCGGAGCGTGGCGTAGACGCGGCCGTCCTGGTCGGGGGCGGCCTCGCTGACCTCCCAGTCGGCGAGGACGAGCTCCTTGCCGTCGGCGAAGGCGAGGGCGGCGCGCTCGGTGCCGGCGATGCGGTGGCCAGGGTGGTTCCAGGGCTGCACGGGCTGGTCTCCTCGGACGGGGTGAAGGACGGCGGCCGCCGCCGGGTGCTGGTGGGCTCCGGGACCGGCGGGCCGGGGCTCGATGCCGTGGGGGTGGTCGTCGTCCCCGGCGTCGTCGAAGAGGGCTGGCGGCGGGCAGGTGCTGTACAGGTCCTCGAACGCCGGGCTCGCCACCCACCGGCAGCCGCCCGGGCACGGGTCGTCCTCCGTGCAGCCGCAGTGCACGCACCGGGCCTTCGCCGGGTCGGCGAAGGCCTCGACGAGGGCGGTGAGCAGCTGGCGGAACGGCCCGGGGACGGGGTTGACGAGGGTGACCTGCCAGGCGTCCTGCGCGGCGGTGACGGCCTGCTCCCCCGCGCCCTTCCACAGGAAGCGGACGTCCTCGGGCGGCATCCAGTCGCCGAGCCGGGTCCAGGGCTCGCCGTTGACGGTGGTGACGACGATGCCCGGCGGCCGCGGCCGGTCGGCGGTGTCGGGGCGGTGCTCGACGTAGAGCAGCCCGTGCTGCACAGCCGCCCGGCGCAGGGCGTGGAGCACATCCTGGTCGGCGACGAGGCCGGAGACGGCCTCGTGCTGGGCCCACCAGTCCAGGTAGCGGTCGGTCCCGATCAGGCCGGGCTGGCTGCACTCGGTGACGAAGCCGGCGCGGTTGCACAGGGCCAGGGCGCGCACCAGGCCGGGGGTGTGGGTGGTCTCCTCGTCCGGGCCGAAGTTCGGCGCGTACCCGGGGTGGGAGGCGAGGGTGCCCTCCAGCCATCGGGCCGTCAGCTCGCCGAGGTCGGCCAGGGAGGTGGTGGCGCGCCAGGCGGCGCGGTCGGCGCGCGACATGAACAGGTGCTGCTTGAACATGGCGGTCAGGCCGCCGTCCGCAGGGCGCGCCGCTCCAGGCACGGCTCGCAGTGCTGGGGCTGCGGCGTCAGGACGCCGTCCAGCCACAGGTGCTCGGGGCAGAAGTGCTCCCCGCAGCCGTCCACGGCGCTGTCGTCGTCGGTGCTGCCGCACCGGCTGGCCGGGCCGGGCTCGATCTCGGCGCCGCAGCCGGTGTCCTGGCAGGTGGTGATGGCGTCGGCGGCCGGGTCCTGGTCGGCCAGGGCGGCCTCGGCGCGTTCGGGGGTGATGAAGGCGAGGGTGCTTCCCACGGTGTCCTCCTGGGTGTCCGTGTCGGCCGGTCGGCCGGCAACGCCCCCGGGGAGCACACCGCCCGCCCGGCTGGTGCGCGGGGCGGGCGGTGCGGGCCGGGTGCGAAGCCGGACGGCCGGTCAGCGCAGGTGCTGGCCGGCCAGGAAGAGCAGGAGCCCGATGGGCCCGAAGATGCCGAGCAGGTAGACGAAACGCATGGCGGGCTCCCCCTCAGCCGTTGTGGTTGGTGATCGACCCGCGCCACCCGGCGGACTGGCGGCCGATGGTGGTGATGTGGGTGCGGGGACGGTGCACGAGGGCCAGCACGGTGCCGGTCGCGGAGGCCCCCTCGCCACTGGCCGTCGCGGAGGGCGCGGTGCCCGAGGCCGCCCTGGCGGTGACGGAGCGGAGCTTGCCGAGCAGGGCGGCCACGCCGAGCACGACGGCGCCGACGAGCACCGCGGCCCACTTCAGGAGTTCGCCGATCTTGTCGGCATGCGGGGCGACCTCGGCGACGGCGGCGCCGAGCACCCACACCGTCCCGCTGGCCGCCAGCGAGGCGATCGAGCCGTAGACGATGTACTGGCGTACCGCCTGCGGCAGGCCCGGGTCGGCGGCCGGCGCGGCCGCGGGGGCCATGGCCTCGACGGCCTGGCGGTGGGCGGCCCGGCGCGCTTCGGCGGCGTCCAGGTAGGCGGTCACGTCGAAGACGGGCACGGCCTCGGCCTGGCCGTCGATGAGCGCGGGCACGAACGCGGCGTCGTCGCGGTCCCGGCCCACCGCCATGGCGACGATCCGTCCGTCCATGTGCGCGGCCGCGTAGCCGGGTTCCAGGAGGATGACCTGGGACGGGTCGAGGGGCCTGCTGCTCTCGGGGCTGCTGTTGGGGGTGGACACGGAGGACTCCTTCGGAGGCGAATCGGGGGGTGGGGGGCGCCGGGGCGGGGCCCGGGGCCGGAGCGGTGAAGCGCTCGGCCGGGGCCCCGCCTGCGACGGGGACGGCTGGTCCGGACGACCGGTCAGATGCGCTGGAAGCGCTGGGCGTCGGCGTCCCATCGAGCGGCGGTGATCAGGCGCTGGAGATCCTCGGTGGCGTCGGGGGCCTCGGCGGGGCAGGGCGTGAATCCCAGGCCGGGGACGTCACGCACGTACCAGCCCCACTCGCGGCACTCCGCCGTGCCGGGCCACTCTCCGGTCCAGGTACTGCGGCACCGTTCGTCGTCCTCATCGTGGTCGCACATCAGGCGCTGCTGGCCGGTCTGGGCGCACAGCGCGATGTCGCAGCCGTCCCCGTGGAGCTCGGCGGGGGCAACCTGGCAGTCTGGGCAAGGAGTCGGCGCCGCAGTGCTGGGCGTGCTCGTACTCACTGGGGTGTTTCCCTTCGGGTTGATGCGAGGCCGCCCCCGCCACAACGGGAGGCGGCGGGACCGGGCGGGCGCGGCAGGGCCAGCTGAAGACCGGCACGAGGACCGCTGGCAGGTGGCGGGCGCAGGCCCCGTGGGGCCGACGGATGGGGCATCGGGGCGCCAGGCCCGCCTCGTCTTCGGGGTGGGGGTGTTGGGCAGGAAGTCAGGCGGCCGGCATCGGTGGCCAGGTCCGGAAGAGTTCGGCCTGCTCTTGGAAGGGCTGGGTGAGCAGGCCGGTGCCCGGCAGTGCCTGCTCGCCGTCGATGGCGGGGCCGCCGGCCAGCAGTTCGATGAGGCTGCCGTTGCGCAGCGAGCGGCCCAGCGCTCCCGTCGCCCACCTGCCCGGCCTGTCCACCGTGCGCAGGTGCAGGCCGCCGCGCGCGGCCCACCGGGCGATCGTCTCCAAGTGCGCCTGGATCCGCTTGTCCTGCTCCAGGAGGCCGGTCACGCCGACGAGGGTGAGGGTGACCAGCTTCTGCTCGGCCGTCGGCTGGTACTCCTCGTACCCGGGCCCGGACAGGCCCTTGTGGACCCGTTCCATGACCAGCAGGCTCGCCTGGGTCACCAGCTCGACGGCGTGGGCCATGGTGTCGGCGCGGTGAGTGAGCGGGCGGTTCGCGGTGTGGGTGCCGTCCAGGTCGACTACCCACGACTCCACCAGGCCGGCGGCCTCCTCGGCGTCCCACAGTGTGTCGAGCAGAGCGCCGATCCCGCTGCCGGGGCGGCCCGTGATGGCGGCGCAGACCGGGCCATCGGGGCTGAACAGCTCCAGGGTGGCGTCGCTGCCGTCGGCGTGGCGGCCGATCGCGACGGTGCCCTCCTTGGTGTTGAGCAGGGTCTCGGTGCTCGGCCGGTTCGGCATGGTCCGCAGGGCGGCGAGCTGGGCGGCGGCGGGCTGCTGGGGTTCCACGTGCTTGTCCTTCCAGGGAATGGCGCAGGGCGCGGCAGCCGTGCTGCTGCGCCCTGCGGGGTGCTCGGTTGTCGGTGCCGGACGGGGATGCCCCGCGTTCCGGCCCGCTCGGTGGCGGCGGTCAGGAGGCGAGGTTGGTGAAGAAGGAGGTGACGGAGTGGAGCGCGTTGTCGATGGAGGGCGCCATGGCGGTCTGGGCCAGGCAGAAGCCGAGCACGGTGAACACGGCGGCCCGCCAGTACGCCACGTGGTGGCGCCAGAGCTGGTAGGCGGCGACGGCGCCGGTGACGGCGACGAGGGAGACGGAGACGATCACGGGTGAACTCCAGGACGGTCGGGACGGCGCTGCCCGAGCGGCGGCCCGGGTGGCCGGAGTTGGGGTTGCGGCGGACCGCAGGGCGGCATGCTGGTGGCGGGCCGCACGTCGCGGCCGGCATTCACTTGGAGGGCCTCGCGGTGGCGCATCTGCACTACACCTGCCCTGCTGGAACTGCGGCGCGGACTGCGTGGTCGACGGCGAGTACTGCGACTGCTGCGAGGAGATCGAGGTGCCGGCGGTGTGGGACTGCTGGGACTGCGGGGCGCAGAACGAGACCCCCGAGGACTGACCGCCCCGGGCCGCCCGGTCGGCCGGGCCGGGGGCTGCCCGCCGGTCGCGGGCAGCCCCCAGGGCGTTTCAGACCCGCAGCTTCTGGATGGCGGCCAGGGCGTCCTTCGGGTTGGTGATGCTGCTGCGTCCGGCGGGCTTGCCCGTGTTCGCCTTGCCGCTGCTCTTGCGCGGGGGCGTGGGCTCGTCGTCTTCCCAGTCGTCCTCGTCGTCCGGGTCGTCGCCGAACTCTCCCGGCTGGGGCGGCAGAGTCCAGTCGAACCACAGGCCGCGTGCTTCGAGGCCGGCGATCTCGTGCGCGGTGAGGCCGAAGACCTCGTCCGGGAAGAGCGGCGCGATGGGCTGGCTGAAGTCCATGAAGAGGGTCCTCATCACCTCCGGCTTGCGGCCCGGAACGGTCCAGCCGACGCCGCCGGTGTTGGAGTCCGCCGGGGGCTCCGCCTGGCCCTTCATGATCCGCTCGATCCGTCCCTCGTTCTCCTTCGCGAACGACCGGGGCAGCGGGTCGGGGATGTCGTCGGGCGCCACCGCGAGGGTCTTGAACATGTCCAAGATCTTCTTCGGCGCGACCTTCAGCACGATCGGGATGCTGTTCTCGCGGATGTTCTCCAACAGCAGCTGGGTGAAGCCGTCCTGGACGTAGATGCTCTGGCCGGCCACGTGCTCGCCGATCGCGTACTTGCGGCCCTTCACCGAGATCGCCTCGGCCAGGTCCATGATCTCCGCGCCGTACTCGCCGTTGGCGGCTGCCGAGAGGAACTCGTCCCAGAACGCGGCGATCGGCAGGTAGGGACAGCCCGGAGTTTTCGGGTCCCAGTCGTGGAGCTGGCCGTCGGCCCACAGCATCTGTCCGCGGATCTCCATCAGCGCCACCAGGGCCCGCATCGCGCGCACCATGTACAGCGCACCGACGCCGTACCGGTCGCAGTGTGCCCCCAGAGCCGCGGTCTTCGCGTCCGGGGCTTCGGTGACCAGCCACACCACCGCTCCCCAGTGGGCGTGCGCCGCCACCGCCAGAGCCATCAGCTGGGTCTTGCCGCCGCCTGCGGGCGCGACATAGAGCCCGTGGGCCGCGCCGCGGTCGGTGTGCACGCGGCTGCGGCCCGGCTGACCGTTGGCCAGGAAGCCTGGGGTCCACCAGCCGTCGGCGTCCGGGGTCAGCAGCTCGCGGGTGGCCGGGTAGACCCTCGCGAGCGGGGAGACGTCCCACACCGTGACCAGGACGTGGCGCCCGTCGAAGTCGACGAACACCCGGCCCTCGGCGTAGGTGGTGCCGAAGGCCCGGGCCAGCGCGGCGTTGTCGACGCGCGGCTCGGCGATGGAGTCGGGCAGTTTCGCGCGCCAGTAGGTGACGCCCCGGTCGTCCTTGCGGATCCTCGTCGTGTACCGGGAGCCGGGGATCGCCGTCTCGCCGATCCCGTCCTGCCACCACTCCTCGATGGTCGGCTGGGTGCGGCGCCGGCGCTGCTCGTCGGGGATCACCTGGGCCTCCTGCCAGCCGGGTCCGGCCTGACGACCGGCCAGCTGGGTGGTCTCCACGAGGCGCACGTCCGACTCGTGGACGCCGAACGCGGCGGCGACGTCCGCCTCGCGCAGGCCGCTGATCGGCCGCCCTTGCTCGTTGGCCCGCAGCAGCACCGTGAAGTCGTCGCGCGTGCCGGGGTGCGGTTTGGCGAAGACCACGTGGGTCCGGGCGGGTTCGCCGGCCTGCTTCCAGAGCTGGCGCACGCCGCGGGTGAAGTCGTCGGCGCCGTCGTCGACGGGCTCGGGGGCCGGCTCCGGGGCGGTGGTGAGCACCATCGGCTCCGGGACGGCGGCGATGGCACGGCGACGGCGCTTGCGGTAGCGGCCGGTGCTACTGGCGACCGGCGCCCACGCGCAGCACAGCAGCGTCCAGCCGGCGGTCATCGCGATGCCCCAGCCCAAGCCGGGGGTGTGGTGCGCGGCGTAGTCGACGCCGGCGGCCAGGGTCAGCGGCGACAGGCGCACCAGCCAGCGGCCTGCGCTGTCCTTCTCGGTGCACACGACGACGACGCTGGCGCCGATGCCGATGCCTCCGGCCGCGAGGACGGAGAGGCTGACAGGGTGGTGGGAGGGAAGGTGCGGGGCCGCCCCGAGGAAGGGGGCGGCCGCCAGGTACAGGGATCGTTCCAGCTTGACGGCGAGCGCCACCGGGGAGGTCCTTTCGGGCAACGAGCAGGGTGGGCACGCCGCGTTCGGCGTGCCCACCCTCTGGGGAAGGGGGTGCGGGCTGGTTACCGCCGGAAGAAGCCCGGCTTGGGGGTGCGCCACTTGCGGCCCTTGCGCACCCGGTGCAGCGCGCCGTAGTGCCGGGCGTGGGCGCGCTTGACCTCGATGGCGGACTTCTCCGCCAGCTGGGCGGCGCGGAGCATCGCCCGGACGGCCTTGGCCGCCTCGCCTTCGGCAGTGGCGACCTCCTGGGTCATCTCCACGAACACCTCGTCGAGCTCGGCGTCCGCGATGCCCGAGGCGAGGTTGGAGGCCTCGGTGGCGGTGGCTCGCTTCCGCCGGTCGAGCCCTTCCAGATGTCCGTTGGCAGCGGCCATCGCCTCGATCACTACTTGCAGCTTGTGCTGGACGGCTTCAAATGAGTGGTCGCTGTCGCCGACCACCGGCACCCGCCGGCGGACCCTGCGGCGCGGCCGGGAGTCCTGCCGGGGCACGACCGTGGTCTCGGGCGCGGCCGCGGGCGCCTGGACCGCGGTGGTACTCGCGGGGCTGACGGCGGCGCCGGGGCCGGGCGCGGCCGGCAGGTTGCTCGCCTGCTCACTCATCGGCTTGTCCCCTTTCTTTATGTGTCTAGTTGTGGTGGACGGCCGCGGACGCCTCGTCGAGGCCTCCCTCGTCCATGGCCTCCAGGTCCTCGCTGTAGACCTTCGCGACGGACTCGGCGGCGAGTGTGGCCACCGCCGCGGCCTTCTCGGAGTACTCCGCCAGGCGCTTGGCCTCCAGAGCCGTGGTGGTGGCAAGGTCGGCCAGGTCCGCCATCAGGTTGGTGACCTTGCGGTCGATGTTGTGACTGCCGACCAGGTCGGCGCTCATCTCCCGCAGCGCGATTGCCAGAAACTTGAGGTGGTCGACGGCCTCCTGGACCATCAGGTAGTCGGTCGAAGAGTTGACCGCGATGTTGACCATCGCGGTCATGTACTCACCGAAGTTGGTGTCGGTGCGGTGCTGGCGGGCCATCCGCTGGCGCCCCACCGAGCGGGCCCGGGTACGGGCCGCGGGCCGGGCCTCCCCCGCCGGATCGGGCACCGGCTCGGGCTCGGGTGCAGGGGCCGTCGGCGCCTTGATCGGCTCGTCGTCGTCTTCCACGATCTCCGCGTCCGGGATGTCGTCCTCGTCTTCCGCCGCGCCCTGCTGGCCCGGCCTCCACTCGTAGGCCGGCATGGGCTCCGGCTCCGGCTCCGGCTCCGGGGCCTGCTGGCCGGGCGGGGGCTGGTCGGCCTTGTCGTGCAGGTTCTTCAGGAAGCTGATCCACTCGTTGCCGGTCGTGTCGCCCGGCGCGGTGGCTTCCTCGGGCTTGGCCGCGCCCTGCAGCGCGGGCTCGGGTTCCGCCGTGGGTTCGGTCTCGGGTGCCGCCTCGGGACCGGTGCCGGTGGCCGCGGCCTCTTCGGGGGTCTCCTTGTCCTTCGTGTCCTTGGTCAGATCGACCTTCAGCGAAGGGTCGTCGGCCTTCAACGACGGGTCGTCCGGCTTCACGCCCGCGTCGTCGGCCTTCACCGCCGGATCATCGGGCTTCACCTCCGGCCCGTCCGGCTTCACCGGCGTCTTGTCGCCGCCGTCCGTGCCGTCAGCGCGCTCACGGCGACGCTTCAACTCCTGGGCGACGAGACCGACGAGCGTCCGCGGGGTACCTCCATCCTTCTCCGCGTCCTGGCGCGCCTTGCGCTCGGCCGCCTTCTGATCCCGCCGGGCGTTGCGCTGGTCCCGCTTGTCGTCCACGACCCGCTGCCGGTTCTGCCGGTCCTGCGCGCGGTCCGCGGTGCGGTCGGCCAGGCCGGCGTCCTGCCGCGTGCTGCGGCGCTGCTCACGGGCGCGGGTGCGCTCGGCCCGGCTGCTGGTGGCCGGGCCTGCGCCGCTGCGGTCCCCCGCACTGCCACCCCCTCCGCCCCGGCCTCCCCCAGGGCCGCTCTGGCGGCCGTTCCCGCCTCCGGATGAAGCCTGAGACCTGCCGGGGCCGTTGGAGCCGCCAGAGGAGCCTCCAGGGCCCTTCCTGGTGCCGTCGGAGTTCCGGTCACGGTCGCCGTTTCGCTGCGACCCGCCGTTCGGGCGGCTCTGGTCCCGGCCGCCGCCGGTGCTGCGGTTCGTGGACCCGCCGCCCGCGCCGCCCGGGGGCCGGCTGGTCGGCCCGCTCCCCCCGCCGGGACCGCCGGGGCCTCGGCTGGTCGGCCCGCCTCCTCCCCCGGAGCCGCCCGGCCCCCGATTGGTCGGCCCGCCGGGGCCGCGCTGCGAGCCCTTGCCGAGTCCCTTGCCGGAGTCCGAGCCGCTGCCGATCGCAGCGCCCTTTCCCCGCGCCGACACCAGGGCGGTGCGGGCGTCGACGTGCGCCTTCTGCAATTCGTTGTGCTGCGCCAGCAGCGACATTTCGCGTTCGGTCTGCGCGTTGAGGCGCGAAACCTTGTCCGCGACCTGTGCCTCCCGGAATGGCGCGTGCTCGTCCCGGTTCTCGCGGACGCGGTCGACGTGGAATTGCAGCCAATCGGATACGACTTCGGCGAGAGAACGCCGCTCGTAGTATTCGCCGGAATCCTCGTATTCGCCTTCCTCTTCGGATTCGACGTACTCGGGTTCAGCGGCTGCGGTCCGGGCGGGAATTCCCTCGGACCGCAGAAAGGAAGCCGGGTCCGGAAAATCGGGGACCGTCGGGATTTCCGGCGCGGTTTCGAGCTCTTCCGGCTCCTCGGTGCTGTCCGCGTAACGCGGAATCCGCGGCGCGACGTAGGGCTTGTCGCCGCCGCCCGGGAAGGTGATCACCCGCCCGCTGGGGTCGTCGTCGGACACTGCTCGCTCCCTTCGGGGGCTGAGAGGGGGTTGACAGAGGGTGGGGTCCTCGTGCACGCGTGCACGCGTGCACGGGTGCACGCGATACGCGCGCGAGGGCCCGCCGGCGGCCGGCGGGGCCCTCGCGGTGACGCTTGGTTACTTCGGGGGGAACTGGGCGGTGACGTCCCTCGCGTAGACCTGGAGGTCGTCCCAGACGCGGGGATCGCCGGCCGCCCGCCGCTGCATCGCGGTCAGGAACAGCCGCAGCACCATCGCCCAGCCCAGCCAGACATCGGTCCGGCCGGCGGTGGCTTCCTTGACCAGCCATTTGCGCGTGATGCGCAGCCAGTTCTCGGCGGTCCCTTTTTCGTCGCCGCGCTTCTCGATCGCCTCGGCTTCGCCGTTGACGTAGAAGTTCCGCTGGTTCAGCTGGCTGCGTTCGACGCTGGTCTGCGGTCGGCTCGGTCGGCTCATGCGGACTTCCTGTCACGCACATCGCGCAGGTCGAAAATCGACTGGGGCTCAGCGTAGCCGGTTTTCGTGGGCGGGGGAACCTGTTCGGCTGACTTGTTGACCGGAAGGGTCTTCGGGGTTCGCTTGTTCGCCTTTTCCAGGGCCTTTGCCGCCCGCTGTGCAGGCAGTGCGGCGACCTTTTCGTCGTGCTTGCGGCGCCGGAAATTGACTTTTTCCGCAGCCGTCACCGCGTTTTCGATCGACGTGATGAGCTCACGCAGCGGGCGCTCGACCCGCCAGGCCCGTACCCGGGCGTCCCAGGGCCGATCGCCTTCGACGTGGGTTCCGCGCAGCTCGACTTGGGTCTCCTGGGCCAGCAGGCTCAGCGTCGAAGCGATCCCCAGCAGGCGGCTCTGGATGTCGGCAACGTAGCCGGCGAAGGCCTCGGGGCTGCGGGCCGCGGCCCGCATGGCCTCGCGGCTCTCGTTGGTGGTCATGGTTCCTCCGGGGAAATGCGCTGTTTCGGCCTCGGCAGGGCCGTGACCTGGGGGTTCGTTCGCGACCCGGGCTCCGGCCGGTCGGCCGGGTCGTGGGCGGTGCTCGGCGCCTCAGCGCCTTCGGCGGTCACCAGGGCGACGGCGCGCCCTGGTGACCGGCGAAAAGGCCGGGATCCGGTCGTGCGGGGCCGCCGCAGCAAGGCGCTGCGGCGGCCCGGGACGGGCCTGCGGGCGGGTCAGGCGCCGTAGACCGTCGTCCGGTCACCCAGAGCCCTGCGGAAGGGCTCCAGGAGCTCGGTGAGGGGCGTCCTGGCGGGGTTGGTCAGGTGGTCGACGGCGGCGGCCTTGCGGGCGGAGGCGGTGCCGGTGGAGACCCCGAGTTCGGCGGCGATCCACTCGCCCTTGACCTTCTCGGCGTCGCCGCCGGCGGCGCTGATGGCGGCCATCACGCGCAGCGTCTGCCAGTCCTGCTGCGTGAGTCCGGCCAGCGACCCGTCGAGGAGGGTCCGGGTCAGGGCGGCCTGGGTGGCGGCCTCGGCCTCGGCCGTGCTCGCGGTCTCGCGGGCGGTCGCGGCCGTCGCCGCCGCCTGCGCCAGCTCGTTCTGGGCCGCCTGGTTCGAGCTTTCAGTGGCGAGCCGGTGAGCTTCAACCGTCGCCAGATGATCTTCAGCGGCCTTTCGGAGGGCAGCCTCCTCCTCCGCCTTGGCCCGTGCCTTGGCGAGCCTCAACGCCTCCTCGGACTCCCGCGCCTGGTCGGCCAGCGCCTTCTTGCGGTCGGCACTTTCACGCGCGACGCGGTCCCCTTCAGCGTCCGCCTGTGCCTGGAGATCCAGTCGCTGCATATCCCACGTGAACTGGTCCTTTTCCCGCTGGACCGAGGCCTCGAAGCGGCGCCGCTCGGTGTCGTCGGCCAGCTGGAGACGCCGGGCCTCGCTCTCGTCCTGAAGGAGTTGCAGCGCCGCCTGACGCTCGGCCAGCTGCCGCTGAAGATCGGCCTCCCCGCACTGAAGGTCGATTTCAATCTCCCGCTGCGCCCTGCGGCGAGCAAGATCCAGATTGCCCTCGGCCCGGACCCGCTTCTCCTCCGCTTGAAGCTCAGCCGTGCGCAGTTGAAGATCAGCATCGACGCGCTGAATGTCAGCCTGGCTCCGCTGAACGGCCTCCTCGGCCTCGCGCTGGATCTTCTTGATCTGCTCGACGGCCGGGATGCCGAGTGCCTTGGCCACCCCGATGCCGCGGTCGGCGACCCGGAAGGGCAGCAACTCGGCCGCCGTCGGCTTGGGGCCTTCCTTCGACTTCTTCCAGTCGGCGCCGTAGCGGTCGGCGAGCTGCTGTGCGTAGACCGTCAGCTCGTGGTCCTGGCGCAGCAGTTCCTCGAACGGAATGAGGACCAGGCGCATCCGCCGGTTCAACTTGAAGGTGCGGAAGGGCGCGTACAGCCACTGCCGCAAGGTCGGCGCGCCAAGGTCGACGGCACCGGCGAGGATCTGGGCGCGACGGCCGATCCAGTGCCGGGCGGCGTGGGTGACGGCGATGTAGAGAACCGGCATTGCTGCGTGCATCGCGGCGGTCAAGGGGTGCCGCGTGATCTCGCCGCTGCCGGCTGCGGCGGCGTTGAACCAGATCGTGGCCCCGGTGAGCAGCAGGGCGAGCCAGCGCAGGGCTGCCATGGGAGCACGGCGGGCGACGAGGTAGAGGTCGATCGCCTGGAGGGCGACGATGCCAGCGTCGATGCCGACCGGGAACACGTAGGAGAAGACGCCGAAGCCGTTGCGGGCGGCGAGGGCACGCAGGGCGCTGTAGGACCCGGCGAAGCCGATGCCCGCCACCACGCTGCCTGCGGTGAAGGCCAGGCCGGCGAGGACGCGCAGCATGTCGCGTCGGCCGGGATTCGCGGTGGTCTTCGGACTGGTGTCGTCGACCGGGTCCGGCGGGGGCTCGGTGGCCGGGATCGGCTGGGTGGGCAGGAGGCGCGGGGGGTGGCCGTTCGCCTTTTCGATGGTGGGGACGGTCACGCCGTCGGCTCCTTCCGGAGGGAAGCGGGGGCGGGCGCCCCGAGGGGCACTCGCTGGGGGGAGTGGTCGCCGCCGGTTCCGGGCACCGGGTCCAGGCGGCGGAGCAGGTCGTCCAGGGCCTTCGACCGGGCGGCCAGGCGCGCCTCGGCGGCGTCCGCCTCGGTCTGGAGCTCCCGGGCGGCCTCAGCCCAGTCGGGCCGGGGTACGGCGGGCAGGTAGACCGGGTCGAGGCAGTCGTAGGCGTCTGCGGCCTCGGCAGTCTCGGCCGGGCTAAGCCAGTCTCCGGGCTCGTAGACATCGGGCTCGGGCCGGCGGAGCTGCCCCCGGGCCCATGCCGCCGCGGTGGTCAGCAGCAACACGGCCAGGAGCACGAGCGCGGTCGGTGCGGGCATGGTGCCTCCGCGGGGTGAGCGGCCGGGCTTTCCGGCTCCCCGTCACCGCCCGACGTCGGCCTCCCTAGTGGGGGCGCGGCGGGCGGATCAGGCAACCGGCAGATGGCGGTCGGTCATGCGGGAGTTACTGCTGGACGGGCTTGACCTCGGTGATGTCCGGGAACTGGGGGTTGGTCAGTTCCGGGCAGGGGCCGACGTTGTGGCGGCCAGGGCCAGGTCCAGGGCGTCGGCCCAGGCCCGCAACGCGGCGGGCGAGGGGGCGTTGCGCGGGGCCTGGTAGCCGGGGGCCAGCGCGGCGAGGGTGTACTGCACGGCGAGCACCACCTCGGCGGGCGCCGCGAAGTCCCGCTGGCCGAGAGTGCGGAGCAGCAGGCCGGTCAGCGTGCAGATCCGCGCGATGGGCTCGGCCGACGACGCGGCGGCGTCGAGCACCTCGGGACGGCGGACCGTGGCGGTGATCCGCACCCGGCTCCGCTCGGCGAAGTCCTCGACCAGGGCGGCGAGCTCCACGCGCTCCCGGGCCAGCTTCACCGCCGCCTGGAGCTCGTCCAGCTCCTGCCCGGACGCCGAGGGGTTGGAGAAGACGACGGCGGTACGGGCGATCGAGGCGTCGACCTGCTCGTCCAGCCGACGGCACCGGGCCTCGTACCAGGCCACCCGGTTCGCCGGGTCGTTCAGCCAGGCCAGCAGGTCGCCCAGCGCCGTCGACGGGACGAGGCCGGGGGCCTGCTGGGCCTGGATCCGCAGGGCCTCGCGCTGGCGGAGGTCCCGCTGGTAGGCCTCCGACAGCGCGAGGCGCTCCTCGCGCTGCGCCCCCTCGTCGGCGTCGGCGGGGCGGTGGGTTGCCGGGAGGAGCGCCTGGGTGGTGGTCTGCTGGCCGCTCACTTGGCGCCGTCCTTCTTGGTCGTGCCGCTCTTCTCGGTCCCGTTGCCGGTGCCGGTGCCGATGTAGCTGCGGCACTCCAGGTGCTGGTGCACGGTGTCCTCCTGGGAAGGGGAAGGGCCGGGCCGAGCGGTCCGGCGGGGTGGGTCAGGCCGCGATCTGGTCGGCCTGGTGGCGGACCGGCGGCCAGGGGTGGAGCGGGGTGGTCGGCGCGGGCTGCCGGATGGGCTGCGGGACGGGGCCGGCCGGGGTGCCGTCGGGGTAGCGGCCCGAGGCGCGGCAGATGTACCGCGGGCCGTTCTGGAAGGGGGAGAACTGCGGGACCAGCTCCTTCTCGGCGTGGGTGCGCCGGAGGGGGTCGGTGCCGCCGTTGCCGTGGTTCGTGGTCTTGTTCGCGCCGACCTTGGGGCTGGGCGACTTGTTGCTGGCCACGGGGCCTCCTGGTGGGTCTTGGTGGAGGGGGCCTTTTCGGTCCCGGGGCTCCCCATCACCCCCGGATGTCGCCCAGCGCTCGGGTGAGCGCGGGGCGGGTGCCGGGGGATCAGGGCAACAACGGGGCTGCTGGTGCGCCCTGGCCGCCACGCGATCGCAGCGGCGGGCGCGCCCGCCGGTAGGGCGGGACTGGCCGGCCTGACGAGGCCGGCGACCGGGTGAGCATCAGATCCGCCTGCTCACCGACAACGGGGTGACAACGCTCGGTGCGGGTGGCACGCCGAAGGGCGTGTTCTCCAGAGCCGGACCGCTGGCAGGTGCGACGGAACCCGTAGGCGGGCTCCGCGCCACCGACGGCATCCCCTGCCGTCTGGGGGGCGATCTGTCTCATCTCGCCCTCACGTTCGGGACCCGCTGGTCCCCCACGCCCGAGGGCGCCGTGCCTGCCAGCACGAAGGGGGAGCAGCTGCGGCTGGCCGGGCGCGGTTCTACTCCCCGGAGGGGGCAATCCGCGCTGGCCGAGGCCTCCGCTTTCGCGTCGGTCCCGCAATGCACATGACACGCTATGAAGTTCTCAAGGAACGGGTGCTCACGGATTCAGCCCTTCCGGGGCTGCCTCCAGGCCTTGGATTCGACTTACGGCGAGCCACCGTCAGATCACGTGGAGTGACCTCCAGATGGCGGAGCAAGGTCCTAGCCAGGTCCCCAACCCCCGCGCCCGCCAGGCGGGTTGTTCGCGAGGTATGGGCAGTTGCTAGAGCTGCTGCTCAGAAAGGGATGTCAGACCTGGCGGATCTCGACGGGCGGCACCGTCGCGCCCCGCCTCCGCGCGGCCCTGTCGGCCTTTCCGCGCGGCGGGACTTCCCTGCTGGCCCCAACCCGGTTGACCGAGACGTCGTTCCGGGTGACCGTGCCCTTCTCGATTCGCCCGAAGGCGAGGAAGCGCTTGTCGCTCATCCCTGGCCCCCCGACCGCGCTGCGGACTTCAGCTTGGCGGCCGCGGCCTTCGCGACGCCTTTGGCCATGCGGGCGGCCAACTTGGCGACGAGCAGGTCGACCAGGGCGTCGGAGTCCTTGCCGCTCATGCCGCCACCTGCCCGTCGAACTCGACCCGGACGGACACGGCGAACCGACCCGCGGGGGTGATCGCGGCGACGGTGGCGATGTCACCCTCGAAGCTGACGTCCTCTGTGTCCAGGGAGACCTTGATGGACTCGAAGCAGTCGGGGGTGACGGTGCCCAGGTCGACGGTGCCGACGGCGCCCACCGTGACGGCGCGGTCGAGGAACTCGACGACGTCGAAGTGGCGGACCTCGGAGGCCTCGTCGGGGGACAGCTCGTCCACCGGGGCCTGGGCGGCCGGGCTGGCGGCCGGCGCGGTGCGGATCTTCAGCACCGGCGTGACGGCCGAGGTGGTGGTCGTGGGGTCGGTGTAGGCGGACAGGCCGCCCTGGTGCATGATGCTCACGGCGAGTGACTCCCTCAGTGACAGTGAGGTTGAGGCGATCGCCATCAGGTGCGGCTGCGAACCGCGCCAGCTGCGGGTCCAGGACAGCGAATCCTGGGCCCGCAGTGCCGTTTTCGGGGTGCGAATCCCGGTCCCAACACAGCGATCTGGTGTACCACCAGCGGCGTTCGGGGTGCGAGCCCGTTCCGCTTGGCGACGTGACAACCATCGCATGACGACGCGTCAGAGTCAACACTTCTTCGAAGTTTCCATGTCGATGCCGCACTACTTCGAAGTTGTGGGGAATGTGGTTCACTAGTACACCGCTCGCGCAACTACGAAGAAGGGGGGCTGGCACATGGCACCAACCAAGCGCTCGCGCGACCTCGCCGACCAGATCAGACGCGACATCGACAACCGGGTCTACGAGGTGGGGGACAGGCTGCCCAACGACCAAGAGCTGGCGACACAAGGATGGTCCTCCAGCGGCACGGTCCGCGACGCGTACCGGATTCTGAAGTCCCAGGGTTACGTCGTAGCTCGCCAGGGTCAGGGCCGCTTCGTGCGCGACCGGCGCGTTGTCACCATCCCGCTGAGCCGCTACTCGCAGACCAGCGGAGTAGAGGGGCTCGGCCCGTGGGAGGCCGCCACCCGCGCCCAAGGGCTCAACGGGCAGATGGTCTTCGTCGCCGTCTCCACCATGGAAGCGCCCGCGAGCATCGCCGAGAAGCTGGCGCTCACCGCGGCCGACCAGTACAAGGTGACGCAGCGAACCCGCCACGCCGTGCTCGACGGCGAAGTGCTCCAGGTTCAGCAGGCCTGGTACCCCGCCGAAGTAGCCCGCCGATGCGGGCTGGATCGCGAGGAGAAGGTGGCGGGCGGAACCCTGCTGGCGCTCGGGGCCCAGTACCAGATCGGGCACGGCGACGAACGGGTTGGGTTCAGGCTCGCGACCGACGCCGAGGTAGCCACCCTGAAGGTGCCCGTCGGCGGCTGGGTCGCCAGAGCCGAGCGCTTGCTCGTCGACGAGTCCGGCCTGCCGCTGGAGCTTCTCCAGATCTCCGCCGTTCCCGACCGGACCGACTGGGTCTACGACGGGCTCGACTACCGGCGGATGCTCTGAAACCTGGCCGGCCGACCAACGCCTGGACATGCTGCCTCCCGAGTCGTCACGACCGAGCGGCCGCTGCGGATACAGCATGGCGAGGGGCTTAGGGGCAGCGGGAGGCACGACCGGCCCAGCGGTGGCCCAATAGTGGCCCAGTGGTGGCCCAATGACGGCACACTGTCGTTGCAACTCGGGGAGGGAGTGGAATGGTGGGCATCCGCATCGAGAGCTGGACCGGTCGCGAGGCCAAATGCCTTCAGCAGGCTCTGCGGATGTCCGATCGGGAGCTGGCAGCTCACCTTGGCGTCGCGCGGAATTCGGTGATCAACTGGCGCAAGGGAGGGGAGACATGGGTGTGCACCTCTAGCACGGCGCAGCTGTTCGACCGGGCGACGGAGCTGATGAGCCCCGCCGAACTCAGTGCCTTCCGGGCACTGCTGGACCGGGCCGGGGCAAAGTTCGAGCTAGTCGGTCGGCCCGTCAAGGTCGCTGGCGACTTCTCCCTGACGTCGCACCAGTTCATCCCCGTGCACCTCGGTTCGATTGCCGCCGACCTCTTCGACCGGGGTTCTGCCGGCCCACCTGGACCGGCTGGCCTCGACCGTCGCCTGCTGAACGTGCCCACGGGCGAGGGCCGGGACGGCAGTCTGCACGTCTACGCCTTCGGCGTCGCTGTCCTTCACGTACGCCAGCAGCTGCGGCTGAAGTCGGTGACCGACCTTGCCCTTTGGCGTTACCCCGCCTACGGGCGGAACCGCGCCTGGGCCCAGCAGGCCGTGGCCGCGCTGGCCGCCGGCCTGCTGGGGGGTGTGTCCGTGGTTCCGCTGCCGGAGTACGTGCTGTCGGTCTACGAGCTGCACCAGCACCCGTGGGACGGAGCGGTGCTGGACACCGCGCTCCAGCTCCTCGCGACTCCGGGGGTGCTGGTCGACCGCTCCGACGAGGCCAACCCGCTGCCGTTGGGCATCGAGGAGCAGCGGCTCGTCGCCGGTTGGAGCGACCCGGACTCCATCGGGTTCAGCGGAGGGATGTCGCGGGGGGTGGCCAGTTGGTCCGGGGTGGCCTACCACCCCCACCCCGAGGAGAGGGCCCTGACGATCGACGACGTCGTGGCGATGGAGCTCGATACCCAGGCCCTCTGGGCTCTGTCCACTCTCCTGCTGCACTCCGTCGAGGGCGAGCGTGACCCCGAGATGCCGGAGCCCTTCGGGTGGCGGTTCCTGCGTGGAGCACGTATCCGGCTGATGTCGGCCAGGCCGACGGAGACGGCGCAGCACCGCGCGATGCGGGCGGCCGTCATCGGTACCAGCGATCTTCCCGACCGTCTGGAACAGGCCTGGACCGCGCTGAAGGAGGCTTCATGAGCTCGGCGTCCGTCGTACCGCGGCTGGAGTCGACGGTCCTCGTCGCTGTCGACGTCCAGGTCGGCTTCGTGAGGGATTCAAGCCGGCACGTCGTACCGACGATCGCGCAGCTGGTGGGGGCCTGGCAGGCCGCCGGCGGTGCGTCGATCGTCGCCACCTTCGCCAACCCGGAGGGTTCCCAGTACGAGCGGATCAGCGGCTGGACGAAGCTCCGCACGACGGAAGAGCAGGCCCTGGCAACCGAGCTGGCTCCCCTTGCCGGCTTGGCACACCAGATCGTGAAGACGACGTCCAGCCTGCTCAAGGCTCCGGGCGCGTTGGAGCTTTTCCGCTCGCAGGGGTGGACGGACGTGGTACTCACTGGGATCGACACCGACAGCTGTGTCTACGACACCGCCGCCGACGCCTACCAGCACGGCATCACCCCGTGGCTGGTGGTGGACGCCTGCGCGTCCTCGGGAGGCCGGGAGTTCCACGACGCAGCACTCCTGATGGCCAGCCGGAACTTCGGCCGCCGCCTGCTGCTCACCAGCGCCGACATCCACCGCATGCTCTCCGAAGGAGAACTCCAGTGACCCGCCCCGAGGCGCAGCTGCTCATTGTCGGTGCCGGGCCAGCGGGCTGCCTGGCCGCCGTTACCGCGGCCAGCGTCGGCATGACCTCGCTGCTGATCGACCCGGCCCCCATTCCGGGCGGCTCGCTCTGGCAGATCGGTCACCTCGCCAACTGGCCAGGCTTCTCCGACGGCCCGAGCTACGCACGGGTACTCGGGGCCCATCTGGCCGGTCTCGACGGGCACTGCTCGTACGTCCAGGCGCAGGTGACCACGATCGAGGCCACCGAGGACCTGGTCCGTGCGACCCTTGCGGACGGTTCCAGCGTGGCCGGCGAGGCGCTGATCGTCGCCACCGGTGTGCACACCGCGAAGTCCACCGAGGTCTCGTGGATCACCTGTACCGAGGCCTTCCCGCCGATCACCGGCGCATCCCCGGTGGACCTTGGCGCCTGCACCGTCGTCCTGGGCGGGGACCGGCCGCTGGGAACCTGGCTGCGGACCCATCCCAACGCTGACCGAAAGTTGACGGTCTGCTACCCGGAGCGGGACGGGTACAAGGTGGAGGAGGTGCGGTCGGACGAGCGCGTCCAGCTGCTCCCGGTGCGAGCCGTCTCGGTCACGGGCACCGGGCCTTACACGGTGGACATCCTCCGGGCCGACGGCGGCCAGGACACCGTGGAGGCCGACTCGGTGCTCACTAACATCGGCACCGTGCCGACCGCCCTGCCCGGCCTGGCCGTTGGCGAGGACGGCTTCTGCCCGCCGGCGGCCCAGCACCCGCGGGTCGTCACGGCGGGTGATCTGACTGCCAGGGACGGACAGCGGGTCTCCACCGCGGCCGGTGACGGCGCCGACGCCGCGCTCACCTTGTACTCCCGCTTCCGGCGGCAGGCGGTGTGATGAACGGTCAAGCCCGACACACGCGTGTTCGCAGTGCAATGGCGTGGCCGCAGAGGGCGTCTGTGGGTTTAGGATCAGGTGCGGACCGTTACTGGTCTGGCGGGAGGTGGAAGCCCCGCCGGACGATGAGGTCCACAAAAAGTTAAGGCCCCGCTGCAACCGCGGCGGGTGGAAGATCCCGCCGGACTCGGTTGCCCGGGGCCGGTGAGCCAGGAGCGGTGTAGTGGCTGCTCAACTGGCTCGGTAGCTACACCTGATTAGGAGGTGTGCGCTGTGGTTCAGCGTACCCGTTGGACGGCCCGTCGGCGTAACAGCCGCCAGCCGATGTCGCGCGGCTCACTGCCGCGCCCGGCCGTGTTGGGCTCGTACAGGTCTGAGTTTTCCCTGCTCAGCGGTGGTTTCCGCTTGGTGGGGTTCACCCGTTCGCGTGTCGCCCGTATTCAGGGCTTGATCCGTTCGGGTTGCGTCTCGCTCCGCGTCGTCAGGAGTGAGGTGTCCGCCGCGGCTGCCTCGGGCGGCCGGCTTGTGGGGGTGAGGATGACCTAGCCCTTCGGGGGCGGCGCCTCCATCCGCTCGTTCCTCCTGCCAGGGAGGTCTTGCGGTAGCGCCGCCCGGGAGCTCAACCGGTTACCAGCCGGTGTCGCGCCCAGATCGTCCTCGTGAGGGACCGCCCTGCCAGGGGCCAGTCGCCTCGGTTCGTTCGGTTCTGCCAGAACCACTTCCAGCTGTAGGGGCGCCTTCGCGTTCCCTCCAGCTCTTTGGAGCAAGGCCATGATGCAGCACAACGCTGCCCAAATCCACTCCGGCATGCCTCTATGCCGGCATAGCCGTCTGTTTTCGGCCGCTGAGGCCGTTCGGGCGTTGCGCGTCGTGTCGTCGTCGGCCCCTCGGGGCGGCCGGTGAGCGCGAACGCGATGCTGTCGACCCGTCTTCCTGCTGCCCGGCCGCGTGGTCGCCGGTGGCTTCGTGCTGTCCCGAACCAGCAGGAGGCACCTGAGGCGCTGCTGCTGGGCGAGGCGATGCGCGCGCGGCTGGAAGGCGCGGTGCGGGCGCTGCTGGCAGACGAGTCGTTGGTCGGCTTGTCGGACGCGGCCCGGCTGGCAGCGGTGGTGCTGCTCGCAAAGGGGTCCCTGGAGCAGGGCCGGACCGTCATCTGGTCGGGTGAGCTGGCCCGGTGGCTCGGCGTCAGCGTGTCGATGGTCAGCCACAAGGTCCTCCCGCCGCTGCGCGCCCGAGGCGTCATCACGACCCAGGTGGAGACCGACGACGACGGCCAGCCGGTCGCGCTGCGGATCGTGCTGGAGCCGGTCGCCAGGGTTCGGCGTGCCCGCGACCAGCGGCACCCGCTCGCGCTGACCCGCAAGGAGCTGTCGGTGCTGCTGCGGCTGTGTGAGGCGCTCTTCGGCCCTGGCTGGGCTCCGAAGGGGAAGGCGGAGATCCCGCCCGGCCTGCTGGCCCAGGAGGACCGGCGCGGACACGGCGCGGCCACCGACCGGCTGTCGCTGCTCCTACTGGTGCTTTCGTGCCGGGAGAACGGCTGGGTGCGGCTGTGCTCCGGCTCGCTGAAGGCCCCGGAGGCGGGCCGGGGCGCGGCGACGCTCGCTCTGCTGCTGCGCGGCGGGAAGACGGAGGCCTCCCCTGTTGCGGCTGGCCGGGTTCTGGCGCGTCTTGAGGACCTGGGCGAGGTCGAGTTGGAGCGTGAGGACGGCGGTGCGCTGACCGGGCGGGTCCGGCTGGTGGCGATCGCCGAGCGGTATGCCGCGGTGCGGTCGGCGGGGACCAAGTCGGCCGGCGGCGCGGCGGGTCGGGCGGGGAAGCGGGCGGTACGGCTGGTGGAGCCGCCCGCTGCTCAGGCGTGCCCGGACGCGGAGGTCTCCCGTGAGCCCGAGGCCGCGTCTTCGTCGGCTCCTGAGAGTGCCGACGGGGATCTTGGTCGTCCGCAGGGGCCCGAGGACGGCCCGGAAGAGCTGCGACCTGCGGAAATGGCGGGCGGTGAGGACGTTTCGGTGGTTTCGGAGAGTGCCGACTTCCACGCTCACCACGCTCCTATGGCTGATGTAGGTAGTGATGTTGAGGAGGTAGATGGCGTGTCCGGCGCTTGCGCCGTTGGGGTGACCCACCGTCGGCCGGAGCGCGCGGGCGCGCGCGAGGACGCGCCGCAGGCGGCGGTTCCTGGCGTGCCCGCGCTGCGGCTCGTGGGGGCCGGGGACGGCCCGCTTCGCGGGGAAGAGCCCGACCACGACGTCCAGCACAACCAGCACCAGGAGCAGGGAGCGGGCCGGTCGGCTCGCGTCTTCGCCGTGCCCGCGGACGCCGAGGTGGCCCGTGCCCTGGCGCCGGTGGCGGACCTGTGGCAGCGACTGGAGCGACCCACGACCCGACGTCTCGTCACGAAGCTGGTCCGGCTCGCGTTGGACGCCGTCGCGATGTGGGCCGGGCGGGTCGACGCCCCCGAGGTGCTGGCCGACCGGCTGGCCTTCCGGCGGGACCGTCAGCGTGCTCAGGGCAACCCGCACGTCGACGATGTCGTGGGCTGGCTGCGGAAGCGGGGCCTGCCGCAGGAGCGGCGGTGCCGGCACCAGGCGTGCGACAACGGCGTCCGGCTGGACACCGGCCAGCACTGCGTCACCTGTGACCTGCGGGTTGAGGACCGGCGCTCGGTCCGGCGCGCCATCATCGGCCAGGTCGTCCGCCAGCTGCCGCACGCGGCCTTCGAGGAGCGCCAGGGCGCCATCGAGGACGCGCTGCGCGGCCATGCCCTGGTGCGGGCGGAGGCCCAGGTCGACGCTGCCCGCCGGGAGGCCGAAGCCGCCGAGTGGTGGGAGGCGCAGCGTCCGGAGCGGGAGGCGGCGGCCGCCGCTGCCGAGCGGGAGCGGCTGGCGGTGCCGTGCGCGGACTGCGGTGCCGAGCGGTCGGCCGGGCTGTGCGGTGGGTGCGCGCGGGGCCGGGAGATCCGCCAGGGGGTGCACGAGTGCATCAGCGTGACCCTGGCGGCGTTCGCGGACCTGTCCAGCTACGCGAGCTTCCGGGAGGTCTGGGAGCAGACCCGGGTGGAGCTGCGCGCGGCCCGTCGGGAGGCCCGCAACGGGGCCGTGGACGAGCAGATGGGCGGGGCGTCGGAGGTGCTGGCGGTTCAGCACGCGCTGATCGAGTACCGGGCGTCGGCCCTGCGGGTGTTCGCGGCCTCGGAGCGGGCCCAGGCGGAGGCCGAGGGCGCCTTCGAGGCGGTGATGCGCTCGCGGCACCGCTTCGCGAGCCCGGAGGCTGCGCGGGAGGTGGCCGTGGAGCGGGCCGGGCAGGCCCGGGCGCGGGCCGCCGAGTGGCTGCTCCGGCGGCGGTTGGCGTCGGTGGAGCAGCTGCGGGAGCGGATCGCTGTGCGCGGCGGGAAGGGTGGCCCGGCCGTCCAGGGCGAGGCCAACTCGTCGACGGAGGGCGCGAACCGGGTTCGGGACGCGGTGAACGCCCGTCGGGCCGCCGCCTGCGCCGAGCAGGTGAGCTGACCGTGGCCGTTGACGACCGCCTTCGGCACCGGGGCCAGGCCGCGGCGGGTGAGCACGATGATCCGGCGGCCGCTGCCGTCGGGAACCCGCGCGCTGGCCGCGAGGACGGTGACCACCGCGACCAGACAAGGGAGTTGACCGTGAACGTGAGGCACACCGCAGGCCCGCAGGGCCAGCACCCCGGGGTCTGGGTCACCCAGGCCTACCCGCCGGTGCTGCTGAGCGCCCTCCAGCGGCGCGGCGGAATCCCCGCTGCGGTGCGCGAGGCCGTCCTCGACCAGCTCCGGCACCGCTCCCCCGCCACCCTGCGGGAGCGGATCGAGCGGCGCTGGTTCACCCGCTTCAACCACCTGCCCGCCGGCGAGGTCGCCCAGCGGGCGGACGACATCGCCTTCGACCTGGTCGCCGCGCCGCACTGCCCGGACCCCCGCTGTGAGGACGGCTGGCTGCTCGACCAGTACGACGACGCCAGCGGGTGCCCGCGCTGCCGTCGGCGCCGGATCGAGGTCACGCTCTACGAGCCGGCCGCACACCCGCCGTCCACCCCCGAGCACCAACAGCACATGGCCGCGCGGATCCGGGACCAGATACGCACCACCCGCAGCACCGCCCGCCACGTCTGGCGGCGGCCCGTTGAGCCTGGAGAGCACCGTGCCTGAGACCTCCGACTTCACCGCCGACGCAAGCCCGGCCCAGGGCCTCGACGGCCTCGTGGACGCCTCCGGGCGCCCGATGCCCACCGAGTACCGCATCCCCTGCCCCGGCCACCCGCTCGGCGACCACGCCTCCCTGCTCCTGCGGCGCCGTCACACCGACCACCGCGACGCCTGGTGCATCGTCAATCCGGCCTGGCCCGTGGGCGGCGAGAACGTCTGGACCGGCCGGACGTGGGAGTACCTCGGGGACGTCGGCCCGGCGCAGGCCTACCGCTACACCGAGGACCAGGCCCTGGCCCTCGCACCGCGGTTGGCCCGCGAGGAGACCGCGCGGATGCTGGAGGCGATCGAGCAGCTGCGCCGCCGCCCGGCCGGCGACGCCGCAACCTGACCTGCCCTCGTTCCGGCAGGAGGAGCGGGGGGGGGGGGGGGGGGGGGGGGGGCGGGGCGCGGGGCGGCGCGGGGGGCGGGGGGGGGGGGGGGGGGGGGGTGGGTGTGGGGGGGGGGGGGGTGGTTTGGGTGTGGGTGTGGGT